>JALSRY010000761.1 GCA_026984555.1 Phycisphaerae bacterium | reverse complement strand
AGGCCGGTCATGTGGAGCGTCAGGATGTCGCCCGGCGCCACGCGGTAGGGCTGGTAGTCGGTCAGCTCGATCTTGCTCTCATCGACCACGACGGGTTGCGACGAGGCCGCCTGGCGAGATTCCATCTTGCCCAGAGTTTGGACGTCGATGCGCGTGTCGGGCGGGCAGCCGACGATCAACGCCGACAACGCCGACGCGAGCAAACCGCCCCACGCCGGCCTGCGCAGCGAGTGTCGAGGTGGTCTCGGGTCGGATTTGCGTCGAAAGCGTGGAAAGGCATTCACGATCGTACCCCTTGACATCTGCGACGCCACCCGGCGCCGGCGACTATTATCGGTCCAAGGCCGGCCTCGGTCTCCGCATGACTCGATCGCCGGGAGAGACGCTCGCCAAAAGCAAGCCGGCCGCCGTGGCTCATGCGGCCTCGACTTCCTCTACCCAGATCGTGCCGGGGACCGGTAATCTTCAGTCCGAGGGAGTTTCGCCACACCAAACAGACCCGCACGCGCAGTTCCTGCCCGCGGCCGGCGTGGCGCGGCGTACGCACACGGCTGCCAGGTGGCCGGCCCAAGCTTGCCGCTTTCCACCCACCTCCCGCGGATCCCGAACGCGCGTAGCATACTCCTGCCCGGTGCGTCGGGCAATGCGCTGACGCCGCACGAAACCCGCCAGACGCGGCAATCGTAAAGTCGAGGTCCAGCATTCTGGACCGCTTTTTCCGGCTCGTCAGCGATGGTCACATCCTGGGGGTAGGCCGAAACCGGCGTCCTCGTGATCGCCCCGGCCTCGGAGACCGGCGGCCGGCCCAGGGAAACCCGGGTGACTGACAGACCGGCGACTGGAAAGACGCAAGCCGAGGGGCCGGTGGACAGGGCAGCGGCGCTCGGGGGGACGCGGATCGCGGGATCGGCCGGCGGGTCGCTGGCGCTCGGGGGAACGCGGATCGCGGGATCGGCCGGCGGGTCGCTGGCGCTCGGGGGGACGCGGATCGCGGGATCGGCGGGCGAGAGGACGAAAGCTCCGTGGCCCGACAACACGCCGCTGGCCGGGGCTTGACGGGGATGATGATGGGGCGTAATGTTTACCGCTCGCGACGGCGGGTCGGCGTTCGCCGGTGCGTCGTCGAGGGTGGGGTAGCTCAGTTGGTAGAGCAACGGACTGAAAATCCGTGTGTCGGCGGTTCAAATCCGCCCCTCACCATTGCCCTCGGCGTGGCGTAGTCGCCAACTGGATGCGGTGTACCAGACCGCCCGCATGCCCAAGCCCGCCGGGCGAGCGACAACCGAATACGGGGCCGTAGCTCAGTTGGGAGAGCGCTTGCATGGCATGCAAGAGGTCGAGGGTTCGACTCCCTTCGGCTCCATTGAACGTAACTAACGCTGACTTCGCAACTTGCGAAGACCCGCCAAGGGGCGGGGCGGCCGTAATCCGAAGGCCAGAAGCGAGTAGTACTACTCGCGCAAGCCAAGGAGGACGGACGTGCCCGCCAGAAAACCCCCACGAAAACGGGCTCGTGCCAACAAATCGGCCCGCGCGCCTAGGTCGATCTGCGGCCACTCCTCGCCCGTCTCGGGTTGCCGTTGTCCGGCCCAGGAGCGGGCGAAACCGACTGCGCATGCCGCTGGCGTGTAGCGGGAGGGCAGCAAACAAGCACACTCGGGCGACGTGTTCGTAGCGCATGGGAACGGCGCGAACGAATGGCACGTCTGCGGGCACGGCGCCGACAACGCCGCGGCGAGCCTCGGTTCCGAAGTCGTGGCGATTCCGATTTTGCGGGGAATGTTTGCGCTTGTCGGCGGTTGAAGTTGGTGGGCCGAAGCGCTGATGTGCCAGCGCCAACTCGATTGCTTCAGACCAAAGGAGCCGCAAATGTCGTTTGCGTTCAAGAACCGCGCCCGCCATGCGATGGCGACGATCGCCCTGTCAGCGGTCGTCGGCAGTGCCGCCGCGGTGACACACGAGATTACCCAACAAGGACTTACGTTCGTTCCGGATACGATTGTCGCCGCACCAGGCGACACGATTCGCTGGATCTGGACGTCTGGCAGCCATACGGTCACGTCCGGCACCGGCTGCGTGTTCGACGGTGTGTTTTTCGACGAACCGCTGACGAGCGCCAATCCCATCGTCGAATTCACGATTCCGCAAGGCGTCAGCGACATCCCCTATTTTTGCCGGCCGCATTGTGCGTTCGGCATGACGGGCGACATCATCGTGGATCAGAACGCGGTGGATTTCGTCATCACGCTCGATGGCGACCAGGTTACGCCGCCGGCCGACACCCCCGCGAGCGGCACCGGCGTGGCGACGTTTTTCCCCAGCACGAGTACGCTGGCGTGGGAGATCACGTTCAGTGGATTGCTCGGCAACGAGACTGCCGCCCACATCCACGGTGCCGCGCCACAATGCCAAGGCGCGGGCGTCCAGATACCGTTGTCTCCAGGTAGTCCGAAGGTGGGTTCCGCAGTGCTTACCGCCCAGCAGGAGGCGGATCTGATGGCCGGACTGTGGTATGTCAACATCCACACCGACGCGTTCCCGCCGGGCGAGATCCGCGGACAGATCATGCCCGCACCACTGGCCGACCCGATCCCCGCGCCGGTCCCGGCAGGCACGATCCACGTGCAGCTCGAATTGGTCGCGAGCGGGCTGACGGCGCCCAACTGGGGCATCAACGCCCCGGGTGACGATCGCCTGTTCGTTGTCGACCAGGACGGTATCGTGTGGGCGATCGACGCTGATACGGGCGACAAGGCCGTCTTTCTCGACGCCACTGGTTTGCTGGTGACGCTCGGTGTATTCGGGCCCGACTCGTTCGATGAACGCGGTCTGCTCGGCTTGGCGTTCCACCCGGACTACATCAACAACGGGCTGCTCTACACCTACACGTCTCAGCCCGAGGCCGGCCCCGCCGATTTCTCGACGATGCCTGTCGGCGTCGCACCCAACCACCAGGCCGTCGTCACGGAGTGGGTGGTTCCCGATCCCGCGGATCCGAACGCGGTCGTGGACCCCAACAGCGCCCGCGAACTGCTGCGTGTCGATGAGCCCCAATTCAACCACAACGCGGGTTGTCTCAATTTCGGCCCCGACGGCATGTTGTACATCGCACTGGGCGATGGCGGCGGCGCCGACGACAAGGATGGCCAGGATTTCATCGGAACCAAGATCATCGGTCACGGTTGCGACGGCAACGGCAATGACCCCGCCACCGTGCTCGGGACGATCCTGCGAATCGACCCAGCCGGCAGCAACTCCGCCAACGGACAATACGGCATTCCCGCCGACAATCCGTTCGTGGGCGTGGGCGGCGTGGACGAGATCTTCGCCTACGGTTTCCGCAACCCCTTCCGATTCTCGTTTGACGCCACCACCGGCGACCTCTATGTCGGCGATGTCGGCCAGAACGATATCGAGGAAATCGATACCGTCACCAGCGGCGGCAATTATGGCTGGAACTACATGGAAGGCACGTTCTATTTCGTCGCCAACGGCAACGCCAACGGCTACGTGACCGATCGGCCGCTGGCCGTACCCGCGGGGTTGATCGCCCCGATCGCCCAGTACGATCACGATGAGGGCTTGGCGATCATCGGCGGATTCGTCTACCGCGGATCGAAGATTGCCCCGTTGATCGGCCACTATGTCTTCGGCGACTTCGCCCGGACCTTCAGCAATGATGGACGCTTGTTTTATCTGGACGGCGGCAATGTGGTTACCGAATTCTCGCTCGTCGGACAAAGCGACCTGGGTATGGCCCTGCTGGGCTTCGGCCAGGATGCCGACGGCGAACTGTACGTCCTCGCCAACACCACGGGCGTTCCCTTCGGCGATACCGGCGTTGTCCTGCGAATCAAGACCATCGACGGTGACTTCGACGCGGACGGCGATGTAGACTTGGCGGACCTCGCGCTTCTGCTCGGCGCATACGGAACCTGCGCGGGCGATCCGGCGTACGATCCGGCCGTTGATATCAACAGCGACGGATGTGTGGACTTGGGCGACCTGGCCCTCCTGTTGGGTAACTATACCGGCTGACCGGCCCGATACCCACGGAGACACCCAACGCCGGCAGTGACGTGCGGCGGCCACCCGGTCGCCGCGCGTCGCTCGCGCGCGTGCAGTCAGCGAACGTGCCAGATCCCACCCGGTTCGTGTTCTCACATATCCCGGGCTACCCGTACAAGACAGCGAGGAGTCAGGAACGGATGCAGGCCGCGCTGATGTCTACAGGATTCACTGGCAATGCCCCGCGCGACAGACCGTCGTCGCGCAGTAGTGCGGTCATGGTCGTGCTGCTACCTCTGGCGTGTCTGCGCGATGAGCGTACTCAGACGCTTTGCAGTGCGGGCCGCAGTGCCGGCAATGTGTCGAATGTGGTAGTCGAGCAAAGGAAACCAGTCTTCCGGGGCTTGTGCCTGCGCGGGTAGATCGAGCAGTCGCGGGGAGAGCCGGCGTTTTTCGCGGTGACGCTGTTGACACTCGCGACAGAGCAGCCCGCCGGCGGTGGAGCTGAAATACGCCGCGGTGTCGCGAACCCGCGGCTTCCCGCAATCGACGCATTGGCGCAACACGGGCGCAAAGCCGATCGCGCGCAACAACGCCGCCTGAAACCGCACGATCAGGGCCGCCGGCGTGCCGGGGCGTCCATCGGGCAAGGCGGGCGGCTCGTCGGTGGCCAACCCGCGCAGCAGCTCGACCAACGCGTCGAACAGCTCCGGATGCGGATCGTATTCCTCGGTGAGCCGGTCCGTCAGCTCGACGGCGTAGAACGCGCCATACTGGCGCAAAAGTGCACGCCGCAACCCCAGAAAGGCATCGAGCTGCGTCCATTCCGCCAGTGTTCCCAGCCCGGCGTCGCCGCGCGCCCGCACATAGCGCACCACGCCGTATTCGAGCAGGTCGAGCCCGACCGCAAACCGCTTGCGCGTACTGCGACGCAGCCCCTTGGCGATCAGGCGCAGCTTGCCCCCGCGCTGGGCGAACAACGTCGCGATCTGCGAAGTCTCCGAGTAGTCGCTGAGCCGCAGCACGACGGCATGGTCGGTTTGGGCTCCCATCGGGGATCCTCGCTGGCGCGCCACCTCGTGGAATCGATGTTCGCCGGGCGCCCCCGTGCCGCCGATCAGGCCGGACGAACCCCCCCGAGCCGCTCGTGGCCCAACGAATAGAGCCGCCCGAGCGAGGCATCCTCGTTCATGTGCGACGCGACGACCCGCCCGACGAAAATGACGTGGTCCCCGGTTTCGTGTTCGGAAACCAGCTCGCATTCGAAATTCGCGACGGCGTCGGCGAACAAGACCCCGTCGATCTTGGTGGCTGGCTGGGTCTTCGTGCCGGCTTCCTTGAGCTTGTCCATCTCGCGACCCGACTTCGTGCCGTGAAACAGCGCTTCGGCCGCCTGCTGCTCCGAGGGAAACGTCAGCACGAACGCGCCGGCCTTGCGGATCACCTCGGCGGAGTAGCGTTGCCTGCCGACCGCGATGGCCATCATCAGGGGATCGTGCGACGTGAGCATCGTCCAGCCGAGCGTAATGGGGTTGTATTTGCCCTGGGCATCCTTGGCGGTGGCGATGGCGATCTGTTCGGGGAAACGACGAGCCAATGCCTGGTCATCGGTGACGGCCGTCTGCATGGGGTTCCTCCATGTTCAGCTTGTGCACGGTTGGCGGCCGGATCGGCCCGGCCCGCGTCTCCGCTACTATCGCACGCGCGATGCGAAATGCAACCACCCCGCCGGCGCGCACTTTCCCCCCCCGACGCCGTTGAGCCGATCCGACAGTGTCGGTAGGCTTTGCAGCCGGCGCGGCGAGCGGAACGGTCAAGGTCCGCACGAGAACACGCCCTCGGCGGCGGCGCGCCCTCGAACCAACACCAGGAGCGAAAGCAGATGGCAAGGAAACGCTACGACGTCACCGACCTCAAGCTGGCATCCGCCGGCAAGAAGAAAATACTCTGGGCCGATCGCGACATGCCCGTGCTGGCCCTGATCCGCAAACGCTTCGAGAAGCAAAAGCCCCTCAAGGGCCTTCACATGGGCTGCTGCATGCACGTCACCAGCGAAACGGCCAACCTCATGCGCACGCTGAAGGCCGGCGGGGCCGAAGTCGCCCTGTGCGCCTCGAACCCGCTCAGCACCCAGGACGCCACCGCCGCCAGCCTCGTCAAGGATTTCGGCATTTCGGTGTTCGCACGACGCGGGGAAAACGTCAAGGTCTTCTACGAACACCTCAACGCCGTCGTCGACACGCGGCCACGCATCACCATGGATGACGGCGCCGACCTCGTGAACCTGCTCCATACCAAACGTGCCAGGGACGCCGCCAACATCATCGCGAGCATGGAAGAAACCACCACCGGCGTGATCCGGCTCCGGGCGATGGAGAACGACGGCATCCTCAAGTTCCCCGTCATCGCCGTCAACGACGCCGCCACCAAACACCTGTTCGATAACCGTTACGGCACCGGCCAGAGCACGCTCGACGGCGTCGTGCGGGCCACCGACATCCTGCTCGCGGGCAAGAAGGTGGTCGTGGCCGGGTACGGCTGGTGCGGCCGCGGCGTGGCGATGCGCGCCCGCGGCGCCGGCGCACTCGTGACCGTGACCGAGGTGGACCCGCTCAAGGCGCTCGAGGCCACGATGGACGGGTTCGACGTGCGGCCGATGCGCGAAGCGGCCGCCTTCGGCGAGCTGTTCATCACGGTCACCGGCAACAAACACGTGCTCCGCGCCGAGCACTTCCGCAAGATGCCCCACGGCGCGATGGTCTGCAACAGCGGCCATTTCGACGTGGAAATCGACATCCCGGCGCTCAGAAAAATGGCCAAGAAGGTCATCAAGGGCATCCGCCCCAATGTGGACGAATACGTGATCAACAGCCGCAAGAGCATTTTCCTGCTCGCGCAAGGGCGGTTGGTGAACCTCTCGGCCGCGACCGGCCATCCGGCCAGTGTGATGGACATGAGCTTCGCCA
>JALSRY010000760.1 GCA_026984555.1 Phycisphaerae bacterium | reverse complement strand
ACGCCCTATGTCCACGGCGCGATCGAACGCGCCCGCCGGCGCGGCGCGAAGACGATCTTCTTCGGGTGTGTCCCGGGCGAGCACGTCGAAGACCAGGCGGACGTGTCGATCCGCGTGCTGGTCGGCCCCGAGGTTGTCACCGGGAGCACCCGCCTCAAGGCCGGCACCGCCACCAAGATGGTCCTCAACATCATCACCACGATCAGCATGGTGCGCATCGGCAAGGTCTACCAGAACCTCATGGTCGATGTGAACACCCGCGCCAACCGCAAGCTCGTCGATCGCGGCACACGCATGATCCAGACCGTCACCGGCCTCGAACGTTCCGCCGCCGCCGAGTTGCTCGAGCGTTCCGGCGGGCATGTGAAGACAGCGCTGGTGATGCACGCGCGCGGTGTCGATCGCGCGGCCGCCGAGACGCTGCTGCGACAGCATCGCGGGCATCTCGCGGAGATCCTCGAACCGGAGGACACATGAACGCTTCGCTCCTCGCGAGCCTGAGCAGCCAGTTCACCTGGCTCGATTGGGCGGTGGTGGTGGGGTACCTCGCCCTGACCACCTACCTGGGTGCCAAGCTGGCCGGCCGGCAGGCGTCGATGCGCGATTTCTTTCTCGGGGGCCGCAAACTGCCTTGGTACGCCGTCAGTGGCTCGATCATCGCCACCGAGATCAGCGCGCTCACCTTCGTCGGCGTGCCTTACGTCGTGTTCAAGATGGGGGCCGAAGGCAACTTCAAGTACCTCCAGCTCGGCATCATCGGCTCGCTTCTGGCACGCATCATCGTCGGCTACGTCCTCGTGCCCGCCTACTACAAACGCGAGATCTACAGCCCCTACGACTACATGGGCAACCAGCTCGGCGGCCATGTCCGCGGCATGACCACCGTCCTGTTCTCGCTCGGCGGCATCCTTGGGCAGGCCGCCCGCGTCTACCTCACCGCCGAAGTCGTCAACGTCGTCCTCCACGACCAGCTCATGTGGCTCGCCGGCCATGTCGGTCTCAACGAACTCGCCTGGGCCATCATCCTGATCGGCGTGGTGTCGATCTCGTGGACGCTGATCGGCGGAATCACGACCGTCATCTGGACCGATGTCATCCTCTTCCTCGTGTTCCTGCTCGGCGCCGTCGTCGCGCTCGGAACGGTCGCCCACTACCTCCACGGCGGGTGGGCGGAGATGTTCCGCATCGGCTGGGGCGCGAAAGAGTGCGGCCCCTGGGGCAAGTTCACCTTCTTCGATTTCAGCCTCAGCCCCGCGCGACAATACACGATCTGGACCGCCACCATCGCCAGTACCTGGGGCGGGCTCGGCGCCTACGGCACCGACCAGTTGCTCGCCCAGCGAATGTTCTGCTGCAAGAACGAACGCGACGCCCGCTGGGCCATTATCAGCAGCACCGCCAGCCAGTTCGTTACGCTTACCGTCATGCTCGTCGGCGTCGGCCTGTACGCCTATTACAAGCAGCACCCCGCCCCCGACGCCCCGGCCGCTTTCCTCGCCGCCCCGGCGCACCCGGATTTCCCGAATCTCCGCGGGGAAGCGTACGCGATGTACCGGCAGACCCCCGACCGCATCTTCCCCATCTTCATCCTCGAACGCATCCCTCGCGGGCTCAAGGGTTTGATCGTCGCCGCCATCTTCGCCGCCGCGATATCGAGCCTGATGGGTATCCTGACCGCCCTGAGCCAGGTCGTCATGTCGGCGTTCTACAACCCGCTGCGCGAACGATACCTGCGTAGCAAGGGCATCGAGGTTTCGCTCTCCGGAAGCATCGAGCACCTCGCCGATCGCCGCCAACCTACGGCGGAAGACCGCCACTCCGTCTTCGTCGGCCGCATGTTCGTCCTGTTCTGGGGCGTCGTGCTGTGCGTGATGGCGTATTTCGCCGCGGAAGTCCGCGAACAATACAAGTCGATCCTCGATCTCGGGTTGGCCATGGTCGGCTACACCGGCGGCGCCCTGCTGGCGGGTTTCGCGCTCTCGTTCCTGCCGCTGAACATCGACGGTCGCGGGTTCATGTACTCCGGGCCGCTCTCGGTCGTCTCCGTTTTCGCGCTGGTCTGGCATCACCCGTGGACGCACATCGTCTGCTGGACCTTCGCCGTCGCATTGTTGCTGGTGTGGACCTGGCAGCTCGCGCGGTCCTCGCAAGCCGTCGCGGCCGTGTCCGCCTGGGACGAGCAGCGCCGGGGCGTGGTTGCCCTGCTCGTGCGTGATTATCCGCAAACACTGATTCTGCTCGCGGGCATCGCATTGATGTTGTGGTTCAACTATCACGGCTTCTGGCACGGCCCGCCGGACCAGGCCGGCAACCCGACCATCCGCACGATCTCCTGGCCCTGGTACGCGCCCGCCGGAAGCACGATCGCCTTCGTTTGGGGCTACCTGCTCGCGCGGCGAAAGCAGGAGCCGGCGCCGGCTCCTGCCTGATCTTCGTGCGCGGGGCTGGGGTGACCGCGCCGGCTGCGGCTCGCTGTCGGTTCGTCGCGCCGGGCGTTGGACAAGCGGCGCCGGCAGGGTACGATGCGCTCGGTCGCCGCCGGTCGGTGGCGACCGCGACACCATTCGGATCACTACGATGAAACCGCTCCTCATCATCCTGCCGTCCGCTACGCGCTGGTCCAGTATCGCCGCGTTGGTCCAGGACGAGCCGGAGTCCATACGCGGTGACTTGCAAGCGCGGGTCGAGCGCGGCGCCGACGGCGCCCGCGATGCCTTCGCCGCGGTTCCCGACGGTTCGTTGTTTCTCTCGGCCGGCTGTATTCGCCGGCGCGGGAGCGTGGGGGTGCTCGGGCACGTGCTGACGCGTCCGGAACATCGGCGGCGCGGCTACTGTCGCAGCGTGTTGCAAACGCTGCTGTCGTGGTTCGATATGAGCGGGGGCAAATGGCTTTACGTGACGACCCCGGCGGACGCGGCGGGGTTCTTGTTCGAGCACTTCGGATTTCGCGTGCTGCACCGCGGCCAGCGCGACGGCCGATCCTGGGTGACGATGTTGCGCACGCTCACCCACGGTCGCGGCGCCACGCCCTTCGAGCACCACGACAGTCGGACGACGATTCGCCCGGCGACACGTGCGGACTGGCCGTTGCTGGTCGCGTTGTTGCAGCATCGCCCGGGGGCCGACCCGCGCGTGCCCATCGAGGAATCGGCGCTGGCCGCCGACGTGACGGTCGCCGAGTTGCTGCACCAGGCCGAATCCGGTTTGTGCAAATTGCTGGTCGCGGTGAGCAAGGGAACGATCGTGGGGCTCGGGACACTGGCCACCGACCGGGAGGGACACCGCAGCTACGCGATGGTGTTGCCGCACGACACCCCGCCCGAAGGCTTGCGGGCGGCGTTGCTGGAAGCGGCCCGACGGGCGGGCTACGAGCAGATCGATTTCCCGATGCAGGCGCTGCGGGAACCGGCGCCCGAGCCGGCATCCGAGACGCCGTCGGCCTGAGCGGTGGCCCTCGCGTCCGCCGCCACGCTTTCCTGGGAACCCGCCGAACCCCGGTCCGAAGATTCCGGCGCAAAGGGGGTTGCACAACCACGCCGATGCGTACAATAATGCCGCTGGTGTTAGGACAAGAGAGCGCCCGGCGTGTGGCCGGCGGACGTTGTTCGGAAGGTCGCCCCGCAGGGCGGGTGGGCTTTCGCGCGAGTGGGTCGTTCTTGCGAAAGGAAGAGGAACGATGGGTATCTTCGGATGGATTTTCAGCAACTGGCTCGTGCTCACGGTCGGTTTCATCGCGGGGCTCAACTGGCCCTGGCACTTCTAGCCGACCAGACCACAACGCGACCGGCTGCCGCATACGCAGCGGCCGGACCAAAACTCCCGATGGTCCGGGCATCACACGCGTGATCCCCGGGCGGTCCGGGAGTTTCTTTTTGCGCTGCGGCGAACACGCCGAGAGATACGGCGTTCCCCGGTGCCCCCCTTGGGCGGCGGCGGTATCATCCCCGCCATGCCCGAGCTACCGGAAGTCGAGACGATTGTACGTGCGTACCGGCCGCGGCTGGTCGGGCGGCGCCTGACCGCCTACACCTCACGCTGGGCCAAGCAGGCCTCTCCGAGTGTGGCGGCGGTTCGGCGTGGCGTGGTTGGAAAACGGATCGTCCGGCTCGACCGGCGCGCGAAGTATATCGTGTTCACATTGGCCGGCCCGGGTGAGCTGCCCCAGAGCTGGATGCTCCTCCACCTGCGGATGAGCGGGCGGCTCGAGTGGGCCGCCGACCCCGAGAAAGGTCGTCACCGGCACATTCGAGCCTGGTTCGACCTGGACGACGGCAACCGGCTGCTCTTGTGCGATTCGCGCAAGTTCGCGCGGATTTCGTTCACCACCGATTTGAACGCCGCCACAGCTCACCTGGGAATCGAGCCGTTGGAGCGTGCGTTCACCGCGGCCCGGCTCGAACATCTGCTGCACACGCGGGCGCGACAACTCAAGCCGCTGTTGCTGGATCAATCGGTCGTCGCGGGGCTGGGGAACATTTACGCCGACGAAGTGTTGTATGCCGCCGGCCTGCACCCGTTGGCGCGCAGCGACGAGCTCTCACCGGCCCAGGTCCGCGCACTGTGGCGAGCGATTCGTGCGGTGCTGCGCAAGGCGATCCGACACAACGGCACGTCGATCGACTGGATTTATCCCGATGGCGGCATGGAGCCCTATCTCAAGGTCTACGGCCGCGCCGGCACACCGTGTCCGGTCTGCGGTACGGCGATCGAGCGGCTCCGCGTGGCCCAGCGCTCGACGCACATCTGCCCCCGCTGCCAGCCCAGGCCGGTTCGCCTCCCGGGCGGACGATCGCGGCACCGAGGCGGCGGCCGTCTCTGAACTCCCGACGACCTGACGGGTGCCGGCGCTTTTTTCTCGCACCGGCCGCGTTTCCTGCGTATATTGCCCCGATACCTTGTCAGGAGGACTCGTGTCATGAGCGAATGTCGGCCGCCGTCGGATTCTTGCCACCACGGGGATCGCGAGGGCTACGACAGCCGCACGCAGACGCACGCCCACACCACCGCGGCGCGGCTGGAAAAGCACTACAGCGACGCGTTCCCCGTTTCGACCAATCCGAACAAGCGTCCCGACCGCACCGACGACGGCCATGTGACCTCCCACGAGGTCGCACACCGTTCTTCGTCTCTACGCCGCACCGCCGCCGAGCGTGGCGTGCGCCAGACCGTCGACGCCGACTTCCATCATCCGCTCGAAGACTACCTCGGCACACGGCCGATGCGCTGGCTGCTGGGGTTCGTTTCCCGGCGTCGGCGACGCAGCGGCAAGACCATCATCGAGGAAGTGATCGAATCCTACCGCAACCCGCGGGCGGCGTTTCTGACCCGCCTCAAGTACTGGCCGCTGCACATCTTCATCGACAAGATGCGCGGCTCCGTGCCGGCCGCGACGTTCCGCAAACGCGTCGCCGAACATGTCAGCACGCTGCGCGGCCTGGTCGTCACGGCCCGCAGCGTCGCCGAATTCGGCCTGACCGTGCCCCAGCGTTTCAGCGCCCCGCTGTTCTCGGTGTGGAACTTCACCAACCTGTGCAACCTGCGCTGCAAGCACTGCTACCAGGACTCCGCGCATGCCGCCCTCGCCGATGAGCTGACGCTCGACGAAAAGCTCGATCTCGTGGACCAGATGGCCGAGCAATACATCCCGATGATCGCGTTCGCCGGCGGCGAGCCGACCATCTCGCGCGATCTCCTGCCCGTGTTGCGCCGCTGCCACCAATACGGTATTCACACCACCATCGCGACGCACGGGGGCACGATGACGCCCCACCGCGCCGCCGAACTCGCCGAGGCGGGCGTGCGTTACGTCGAGATTTCGCTCGATTCGGTCCATCCCGAGAAGCACGACGCCTTTCGCGGCCAGCCGGGCATGTGGGAACGAACGGTGCGGGGCATGCGCAACGTCGTCGCCCAGGAGGGGTTGCGGCTCGGCATCGCGATGTGCGTCCATCAGGGCAACGTGGACGAGGTCGAGGACATGCTCCGCTTCGCCTGCGACATCGGGGCCAGTTGCCTGGCGCACTTCAACTTCATCCCCGTCGGTCGCGGGCTCGAGATGGCCGCGCAAGACCTCACGCCCCCACAACGCGAACGCTTGCTGCAAACGCTCAACGAGTGGATGCAGTCGGGGCGGATCGGCGTGATCTCGACCGCGCCGCAGCTCGGCCGCGTGTGCATGGCCCACGCGCCCGCCGAAGGGTTGCAGTCGTGCTCGCATGCCGGGGCGGGCGGCGGTGTCAAGGCCCGCGTCGTGGCCAAGTATTTGGGCGGCTGCGGCGCCGGCCGAACCTACATCTGCGTCGAGCCCAACGGCGACATCACCCCCTGCGTCTACTTGCCCCATCGCCTGCTCGGCAACATCCGCCGTCGGCGCTTCGCGGACATCTTCCGCCACAACGAGTTCTGGGAGGTGCTCTGCGACCGCGACCGGCGCACGGGGCACTGCGAGGTCTGCGCGTTCAAGAACTATTGTGGCGGTTGCCGGGCGCGGGCCGATGCCTACTTCGGCGAGCTCAACGCCGCCGATCCCGGTTGCATCTTCAACGAGAAACACTGGGATGCCCTGGTCGCTGCCCAAGCACACTTGGAGACGGCGGTGGGGGTGTCGAGCGCGCCGGTGGCCGATCGCGAACCGCAAACCGTATGAGCGTCCAGCCATCCCCGGTCGCGACTGCCCCATTCGGACGCCCAGACTCCGCCCCTCTCGCATCGTCGTGGCGCGCACGCCGGGGGGGCCTCCAGCGGACTTTGCCCAGGGGATGCCGCGAGATACCATGAAAACTTCGGTGAGGCGGGCTACGGCGAGCCGCCCCGTCGCGGCCTATCCGGCCCGCGACCGTCGAGCCGTGTTTCTTCGACAGGATAGAATCTCGTGATGATGCTCGCGAACGTGTTGCTGCCGTTGCTGTTGCTATGGGGCCCCGGCGGAGACCAACCCACCTTCAAAGCCCGCTTGTTGGCGGCCAACGAGAGCGTGGCGCCCGGCGATCGC
>JALSRY010000759.1 GCA_026984555.1 Phycisphaerae bacterium | reverse complement strand
GCGGTCGGGTCACTTCTCGACGTCGGCACGGGCAGCGGTTGTGTCGCCATCGCGTTGGCCCGCCACCTTCCCGACGTGCGGATCGGGGCGAGTGACGTTTCGGAGGCGGCGTTGGCGGTGGCGCGGAACAACGCCACGCGGCTGGGTGTGGCGGACCGGATCGAGTTTCGGTGTGGTGATCTGCTGGCCCCGTGGTCGGGGAGCGGGCCGTTCGACGTCATCGTGAGCAATCCGCCGTACGTGGCCGCGGACGAGGCGGCGGCGTTGCCCGTGACGGTGCGCGACTACGAGCCGCACGAGGCGTTGTTCGGTGGAGCGGACGGGCTCGAGGTGATTCGCCGGCTGGCGACCGAGTCGCCCGCGCATCTTGGCGAGGGTGGCCACCTCCTGATCGAGGTGGCGTATGACCAGTCGCCGCGGGTGCGGGCGTTGCTGGACGAATCGGGATGGAACGCTATCGTGGCATACAAGGATGCGTTGCAGTTTGAGCGAGTGATTCACGCTCGGCGACCGGCCCGGGAGCCGCGCCGCCATTCGTGAAGGAGCGCGACCGTGGGACTGCCCTTTTTTCAGATCAACGGCACCAATCGCCTGCGCGGGCAGGTACGCATCGGCGGGGCCAAGAACGCGGCCTTGCCGATCATGGCGGCTTCGCTGCTGTGCGAAGGAGAGGTGATTCTGCACGATGTTCCCCGCGTGGCTGATGTCGCGTTTCTCGGGGAACTGCTGGGGATGTTGGGGGTCGAGGTCGAGCGCCGGCCCGACGGTGCGCTGCGTCTCGTCGTGCAGGATGAAATGAACTGCCAGGCCGAGTACGACATCGTGCGCAAGATGCGCGCGTCGATCTGCGTGCTCGGGCCGCTGCTGGCCAAGCGTCACAAGGCCCAGGTCGCCATGCCCGGCGGGTGCGCCATCGGGGATCGTCCCGTGGACCTGCATATCCGGGCCATGCGGCTGCTCGGGGCCGATGTGGAACTCGTCAGCGGCGACATCGTGGGCAAGGCCAAGAAGCTGCGCGGGACGGAGATGTTCCTCGGCGGCCCGTTCGGTTCGAGTGTGCTCGGGACCGCCAACGCCATGATGGCGGCGGTCCTGGCCGAGGGAACCACCGTGATCGAGATGGCCGCTTGCGAGCCGGAGATCGTCGATCTGGCGGATTTCCTCAACAAGTGCGGCGCCTCGATCAGCGGCCAGGGCACCCCGCGGATCATCATCGAGGGAGTTCGGGAACTGAAGGGTTGCGAATACCGCATCATTCCCGACCGGATCGAGGCGGGGACGTTCATGGTCGCCGCCGCGATCACCAACGGCGAGCTCGATCTGGAGAACTGCCGGCTCGATCATCTGCTCGCGTTCGTGGACCGGCTCGCCGCGGTCGGCGTGCAGGTCGAACGCAAAGGCGAGCTGGTCACGGTATCGTCCTCGCGCCGGCTCGAACCGATCGAAGTCACGACGCAACCGTTCCCCGGCATGCCGACCGACCTCCAGGCCCAGCTCATGGCTTTGCTCTGCCTGGCCGACGGCAACAGCATCATCACCGAGAAAATCTTCCCGGACCGGTTCCTGCACGTCGCCGAACTGAGCCGCATGGGCGCCCGGCTGCACAAGGCCGGTCCGACGGTGATCGTGCAAGGCGTCAAGCGCCTCGTGGGAGCGCCGGTGATGGCGTCCGACCTGCGCGCCTCGGCGGCGCTTGTGCTGGCCGGCCTCGCCGCCCGCGGGACGACACGCATCCACCGCATCTACCACATCGACCGCGGTTACGAACGGATCGACGAGAAGCTGCGGGGCGTCGGCGCCGAAATCGAGCGTCTCGAAGGCGACCAGGAGTAGCACCGCCGCCCGGCGCCGCGGCGTCGTTCGGTTCGGATGGTGACCGGCGCGGCGTGGGCTGCGTGATCCCGCCGAAGTCCGCGCCGCCGCGGTATGATGGCGACCCGGAGAAACGGTGTGCCCGACCAGCCTCCCCCCAGCTCCGATTTCACCGGCGTGCCGCTCCGAGGCGAGCGCGCCCTGATCGCGCGCCTTGCCGGCGAGCTGCGCGCCACGCCGGGCGGCGTACCGTTCGGCGACGACCTCGCGGGAATCGGGCCGGAGGCGGGTGCATTGCTGTGGTCCACGGACATGCTCATGGACGGGGTGGATTTTCGCAGCGCAGCGCACGCCTGGCGCGACATCGGACGCAAGGCGATGGCGGTCAACCTGAGCGACTGCGCCGCGTGCGCTACGGTTCCGGTGGCGGCGTTGTGCGCGGTCGCGCTGTCAGATGATCTGTCGATGGACGACGCCGTCGAGCTGTTTCGCGGTATCCGCGACTGCGGGGAGGCCTTCGGCTGCCCGCTGGTCGGAGGCGACACGAACAGTTGGCCGCAACCAACCGTCGTGGCCGTCACCGTGATCGCCCGTCCCGATGGCGCGCGGGCGCCCGTGCTGCGGGGCGGCGCGCGACCGGGCGACGGCATCTATCTCAGCGGTCGCGTCGGGGGGTCGCTGCTCGGCCGCCACCTCCACCCGCGCCCGCGCGTCCGCGAGGCGCTGGAAATCAACCGCCGGCTTCAGCCCCGCGCGATGATCGACATCAGCGACGGGCTGGTGATCGACTTGTGGCACATTTGCGAGGCGTCGGGCTGCGGAGCGGAGATCGACGCGGGCGCCCTGGACGCGGTGATCCACCCCGACGCCGAAGCGATGGCCCGTCAGACCGGCCGGTCGGCGCGCGATCACGCGCTCTACGACGGCGAGGATTTCGAACTGATCGTGGTGGTTCCCGAGGAGGCGCCGGAAGCGGATATCCACGAGCTGGGGCTGTTGCCGCTGGGGCGGATGCTCGCGGCGCCGGTGTTGCGGCTGCGGGACGGGCACGGGCAGGCGACGGCGTTGGAGATTCGTGGTTGGGAGCATTTTCGTGGCGCAGATGCGCGCGGATGAAACGATCTCACGCAGTCCCGCCCAGACCGTCGCGTTGGGCCGCGCGCTGGGCGCGCGGTTGGCAGGCGGGGAGGTCGTCGAGCTGTGCGGACCACTCGGCGCGGGGAAGACGCAATTCGCCAAAGGGTTGGCGCTGGGGCTGGGTGTCGACCCGGGGGAGCCGGTTGTCAGTCCGACGTTCGTGTTGGTGCGCGAGTATCCGGGGCGGGTGACGTTCTACCATTGCGACGCTTACCGGCTGGGATCGCTCGAAGAGCTGGTCGAGCTGGGGCTGGAAGAGGTGCTGGCCGGCGGCGGGGCGGTGGTGGCGATCGAGTGGGCCGACCGCTTCCCGCGCGTGCTGGACGCGCCGACGGTTCGCGTCGAGCTCGCCTACGCCGGCGCCGACCGCCTGGTGCGTGTGGTCATGCCTGCGTAAGCGCCCGGGCGGGCGCTGGTCGCTGCGAGCGAATCCGCGAAGCGCGGCTTTCGCGTCCGGAGCGGGCGGCGCACTTCGTGCTGGACTCTGTTGGCCGCGGGCGGATAATGATGGCGTTTGGGGGGAAACGACCGATCGGGGGCGGGAGATGCGCATGGTTCCGGCAACGCCCGCGGAGCGACGACGGATTCGCTTCATCAATCCCAATTCGCCGCTGAGCAACATCACGATGCCCGAGCTGATACGCAAGATGACGTTCACGCGCAAGGCCATCTTCGCGCCGACCGGGCTGACGATCTGTGCGGCGGTCATGCCCCGCACCTGGGATGTCGAGGTGATCGACGAGTGCTTGTTGACCGCACCGCACCGGGCGACGGCGGACGTGGATATCGTCGGGATTTCCGCGATGACCACGCAGGCCCGCCGGGCCTACGACCTGGCGGATGCCTACCGGCAACTGGGCGTGACCGTGGTGCTGGGGGGGATTCATCCCAGCGCCCTGCCGGACGAGGCCCTTCTTCACGCCGATGCCGTCTGCAAGGGCGACGCCGAATCCACGCTGCCCCATCTGATCGCCGACTGGGAAGCGGCGGTTCGGCGCGGCGAGGATCCGCGCAGCGCGATTCACCGCGTGTATGACTGGGCCGCGTATCCCCCGGCGGAGATCGCCACCCCGCGCAAAGATCTTCTCGATCCGGCGGACTACCTGATCGCCAACCCGATCCAGACGACGCGTGGTTGTCCGCATCGCTGCAATTTCTGCACGACGCCGGGAGTGTTCGGGCACAAGTTTCGGCAGCGTGAGATCGGCGACATCGTGGAGGAAATCCGCGAGGCCAAGGAGCGTCACAAGGCGTGGTGCTACATTTTCGCTGATGACAACTTCGGCGGGAAGCAAAAGTGGGCGCTCGAGTTGTGCGAGGCGTTGCGGCCGCTGCATATCGCCTGGGCGAGCCAGTGCGACTGCCTGATCGCGAGCAACGACCGGCTGCTGGCCGCGATGAAGGCCAGCGGCTGTGTCGGGCTGATCCTCGGCCTCGAAAGCCCCAAGGGCGACACGCTCGCCGAGGCCGGCAAGAAGTTCGTTTCGCCGGACACCTACGAGTGGCGGATCCGCAAGATCCAGAGCTACGGCATCAACCTGTGGGGGGCGTTCATCTTCGGTTTCGATCACGATTCGTGGAAGGACTGCCGCAACGCCTGCCACTTCGCCCAGCGGATGAACCTGTCGATGAGCTGTTACCCGATTCTGACGCCCTATCCCGGCACGGCGTTTTTCGAGCAGTTTCGACGGGAAGGACGCATCCGCACCTTCGACTGGGAGCGCTACAATGGTGCCTCGGTGGTGTTCGAGCCCAGGCAAATGTCGCCCCAGCAACTTCGCCACGCGCAGATGGCGGCGTTCGCGGAGTTCTTCACGCTCGGCTCGGCGCTGCGCCGGTTGCGCCTGCTGCCGCTCAAGTGGCGATCGTGGATTGCCAACGTCGCGATTTGGAAAGGCATTCGCTATTACTACGCCTCGCGCGGGCGGCGCGTGCCCGCGTTTCGCGATTTTCTCTACAACGACGCCGACGCGTGGGACTACCCGCCCGAGGCCTGGGAGCTTGCCGGTGCCGAAGCAGCCGACACCACCGCCGCCGCGGGCGACAACGGTCATGGTCTCGAAGAGGCGACCTGCTGCGCCGCGGCCGCCGGTCTCGACCGTGTCGCGTCCCTCGCGGTAGCGGGGAGTGATCCGTTGGTTCAGGCGGCGGCCGGGCTTCGGCGCGCCGCAAACCGGCGGTCGTAGCGAGCCACGCACCGGTCCGGTCGCGTCTTTCGCCGGTGTCGGGCGGGTCGGCGGCGGGCCGAGTCTCTTACACGCTCCATGTGAACGTTACGCCGGTGGGGCTTGTCGTGCCCGTGAGCATCGCGCCGCCGGGCAATACGGCGCGGTCGCACGCGCACGGGGCTTCGTGGATGGTCAGTCGTCCGGATCGGGATGTGCCGATCTGCACGGCGCGGTCCGCGGCGGTGGCGAGCGGGAGACGGATCACGGCGCGCGTCGAGCATTGCAGGACGGGCCGGCCATCGCGCCAGGCACGCACGCCGTCGTCGAGCTCGATGTCCCACCGGCTGCCGCCGAGCGAGAAGCCGCGAATCGCCGCATCGGGGAACTCCGCGGAACCGATCCGCAGCCGACCGTCGGGCTCGACGTCGATCAATTCCTGTATCGCCACCAGCGCGAGCAGGCCGCCCCAGTGGTAGAACCGGTCGGCGTTCCAGACGTCGCCGCCCACGCCGGTTTGTGCGTTGTAGTTTTCGTACACTCCCCCGTCGGATCGCCAATTGCGCAAGAACAGGTCGAGGCTTTTTCGGGCCAGCACGGCCGCCGCGGCATCGCAGCGGTAGCGTCGCAACCCTTCGGCGACGAGCAGGTTGAACGGTCCCCAGATGCGCCCGCGCCAGTAGTCGTTGTCGCCGAAGGCGGGATCGCGGCGGGAGATCGAGGGGATCACGAACTCGCCCCAGAACTCTTCCGGGTTGAGCAGGTGATCGGCGACGAGGCGCTCGGCGCGTTCCGGCGGCGCGATGCCGGCGGCCAGGGGGAAGAACGAGGTTGGCGACCAGCGCCGCGAGAACCGGCCATCCCAGTGTCTGTTGCAGTAGATGCCGGCGGTCTCGTCCCAGAGCCGTTCGTTGATCCGCCGGCCGATGGTCTCGCGCTCCCGGCGGAATGCGGCGGCTTCGCGGGGCTGTCCGAGCGTCTCGGCGATCGACGCCAGCGCCTCGCAATCCATCGCGTAGTAGCTGCTGAGGCCCACGTCGTCGAGTTCGAGCGTGTGCGTGTCCGGGTTGAACGGCACGTCGTCGTACATCGGCGAGTTGTCCAACCCCGCTTCCCAGCAGGCGGCCTTCGCGCTGTGTCGCAGTGTCGGGTTGTACGGCAACAAGTCGGGAAACTCGTAGATCGGCTCGGGGTCGGACCCCCACGACAACAACCCGTCGCCGTTGCCGTCGCGGCGTGCGAACCAGAACGCGTGCCATCGGCGCAGGCGCGGGTAGATTTCCGCCAGCCATGCGCAATCGGGCGTCGCGGCCTGCGTCTTCCAGATAGCCCAGGCGCCCAGCGGCGGCATCGAGCGGTCGAGCGACGCCGCCCCGTGCGCCATGACGTAATTCGGCACGAACCCCAGGGTGTCCACCGAAGCCAGCGCGGTCTCGAAGTTGTGACGGGCCAGCGCCGGCGACTCCGCCGCCGCCATCAGTCCCGCGAAAAACGTGTCCCAGCAGAAAACGATCGGACCGCGCCAGTCGGCACACCAGTCGCGGCTTACCGGGGAAACGACCAGCCGCCGGCGGGCGTCATAAAGCGTATTCCATGCCAGCACATCGAGCATCGCGCGCGGCGCCTCGGCCAGCGCGCCGGTTCCAGCCAGGGTGCCCGAACCCTGCCCGGCGCTCCTGTCCGCCGCGTCCGCCGGCGGCGCCGTCGCAACGGCGCGGCGTGGCGGGCACGCGGGGGCTTGCTTCCGCTCGTCCGGCGAAATCCGAATCATCGCGGGTGCGTCCGGATCGCCGACGGCATACGGCACGTCGAGGTTGAGGAAGTAATCATGGGGCCATGCCGCCCCCTCGAGCGTGATCCGAAAACCGCCGAACCACCCCGCCGCCGGGCCGTCCGCCTCGACGGGG
>JALSRY010000758.1 GCA_026984555.1 Phycisphaerae bacterium | reverse complement strand
CGTCGTTCCAGCAACTGCCGCTCGATCAGCAACGCAAGCTCGAAGACCGCCTGCTGCCGTACCTGAGTTTCTACCCCCAATCCGATGTCGCTCAGATCTACCTCGCGATCGGCGGCTTGCTCAATCTGCTCGCGATCCTGGACGCGATCATGCGGGCCCAGACCGGCGGCAAGCCGGTGTTCTACCCCGAGATACACGGGGAGGCCGCCGGACAGGGCCAGGAGGCGGAACATGCCTGAGTCCCTGCTGGCGGTTTGGATTCCATTCGTGCATCCGCTGCCATTGCCGGCCGGAGCGCGCCTGTGGATGTTCCTGCCGCTGGCGGCGTGCATCGCGGTGGTCTACCGCGCGACGCGGTCGTACAAACCGGCCGACCTGCCCAAGGCCGCTGTCCGCACGTTTCTGAGCATCGTCGTCGGCATGTGGCTGATCGCGCTGGCGGCCTACGGGGTTCACCTGGCGGTAATCCACTTTTCCTCGGCCTGACCGCGGCCGCTACGTCCGATTCGCCGACTCTTGCGCCCGCCGCACGCCCGCGTCGAGCCCCGCGGCCCGGAGCGCAAGCCGCGATCGTGGGCCGGGGAGCGGCGTGAAACAGGTTGTGGCGGGGAAGGGTGTCTGGTTCTGTGCTCGAACGCCCCGGCGTTCAGGAGGATTTGCCATGCTCACACGGTGTCGTTTGTTGGTGTCGCTGGCGATCGTGCTCGCGGTGTCGCTGGACGCGCGTCCCGCCGGCGCGGAAGTGCGTTTGCCGGCGGTGATCGGTTCGAACATGGTCTTGCAACGCGAGACGCAGGTGCCTGTTTGGGGGTGGGCGCGCCCGGGCGAGACGATCCGTATCCAGGCCGACTGGCTGCCGGAGGAACTCCACACCACGGCGGACGCCGACGGCCACTGGCAGGTTCGCTTGCAGACGTCGCGTGCCGGCGGTCCGCACAGCCTCGTCATCGCGGGCGAGAACACCCTCCGGCTCGACAACGTGCTTTTCGGGGAGGTGTGGCTCGCGTCGGGCCAGTCCAACATGGAGTTCCCGTTGCGGGCCGTGATCGGTGCCGAGCGGGAGGTCGCCGGCGCCCGGTTCCCCGACATCCGCCTTTTCACGGTCAAGCGGGCCATCGCGTTGAAACCGCGCCAGGACTGTACCGGCGCGTGGCAACCCTGCACGCCCGAGACGGCGCGGGGGTTCAGCGCGGTGGCATACTTCTTCGGACGCGCGTTGCACCGCGAGCTGGGGGTGCCGATCGGCCTGATCCATTCGAGCTGGGGCGGGACCGTCGCCGAAGCGTGGACCAGCCGCGAAGCGCTCGAGTCGCTGGGAGATTTCGACCAGGCCTTGGCGGCGATCGCGAAGATGAAACCCGCAAGCGAGCAGCGAGATCACCAGCGCCGCGTCGAACAGTGGTGGGCGACACTCGAGCAGCGCGACCCCGGGACCGCCGGCGGCTGGATGACGCCCGACCTCGACGACGCCGATTGGAAGCAAATCGCGGTGCCCGCGACGTGGAATACGCGCGAGCTGCTCGGCTTCGACGGCGTGGTCTGGCTGCGGCGCGAGGTCACGTTGCCGCAGGGCTGGGCCGGAAAGGATCTGCGTCTCGAACTCGGACCGATCGACGACATGGACACCACGTGGTTCAACGGGCAAAAAGTCGGCGGGATCGAGACGATAGGTCAGTGGCGCACGCCCCGCATCTACGACATTCCCGGGCGTCTGGTGCGCGCGGGGCGCAACGTCATCGCGGTCCGGGTTGTGGATTGCGGCGGGCTGGGGGGGATCAACGGCACGCCGGAACAACTGCGCCTATATCCGCGCGCGCAGGATCCGCAGGCCGCGTTGTTGCTGGGGGGTACGTGGCGTTATCGCCGGGGCGTCGCGTGGAACAAGCTCGAGCCGTGGCCTGTTCGGCGCCGTTTCCACCAGAATTCGCCAACCGCGTTGTACAACGCGATGATCGCGCCGCTGATACCGTTTCGCATTCGTGGCGTGATCTGGTACCAGGGAGAATCCAACCTGACCCGCGCCGCGCAGTACCAGCGGCTGTTTCCGTGCCTGATCCGCGATTGGCGCCGGCGGTGGGGCGTGGGTGCGTTCCCGTTCTATTTCGTGCAGATCGCCCCCTTCCGGTATCCGAACGATACCGGCCAGGCGGCGGCCCTGCGCGACGCCCAGCGGCTGACGCTCGCCGCCGTCCCGAACACGGGTATGGTGGTCACGCTCGACATCGGCAACCCCGCCGACATTCACCCGAAGAACAAACAGGATGTCGGCAAGCGGCTGGCGTTGTGGGCGTTGGCCAAGACCTACGGTCGCGACGGGATCGTCTTTTCGGGGCCGTTGGTCCGGTCTGCACGCGTGGAGGGGTCGCGGGTGCGGGTGCATTTCGATCATGTGGACGGTGGATTGGCCACGCGCGACGGTCAGCCGCCGACCTGCTTCGAGATCGCCGGCGCGGACGGCACGTTCGTTCCGGCCCGCGCGAAGATCGACGGCGAAACGGTCGTGGTCTGGGCGGATGGCGTCACCAGGCCGGCGGCAGTTCGTTTCGCGTGGGGCGCCGCCGACCAACCCAACCTGATGAACCGCGCGGGGCTGCCGGCCTCGTCGTTTCGCCTGGCGTGCAAGTAGCGCGCGAGCGGTGGGCTCGTAGAAGGTGAAAGGAAGCAACGCGGCCGCGTGTCCGTGCGGCGCGGCCGCGACGCGCAGACCGGCCGGCGCCCGAAAGCGGACACCGGCCGGTTTCGCGCAGCGGTGCGCGGCACTACGTGCCGAGGTACTTGCGAGCGGCCTCGACGTATTGCGCCGGAGCCTTCTTGAGGCGTGTAACCGCTTGGGCCATGCGTTTGGCGCGGTGTTCGTCCTGTTTGCCGTGATAGGCTTGCATGAGCCCGCACTTGGCGTGAGCACGGATCGCGGGGGTCTTGCCGATCCGATCGGCCCGTTTGTACGCCTCGATGGCCTCGTCGAGCTTGCCACCGCGGGCGTACTGATCGCCGAGCATGTTGTAGCCCTGGGCCAACAACGGCCCGTGGTATCCGATCGCGGCGGCCTTGGTGAGATCGGCGCGGGCCTGCGCGAGCGCTCCGGCCTGAGCGCGGGCGAGCCCGAGGCGGGCATGGCTTTCGCCGTCGTGGGGGTTTTTCCGCACGGCGGATTGCGCCTGGGAGACGCGCTGCCTGAGCACGTCCTCGAAGGCCGCGACGAGTTTCTTCGCGCTGCGGTAGCCGACGACACCCCCGACGGCTTTTCCGCGCTCGTCGAGAAACAGAATCGTCGGCAGGCCGCGGATGCCGTATTTCACGAGGATGGGTTTGTTCTTGTCGGCGTCGAGTCTGACGGGCACGAACTGTGCCGCGTGCTTGATGACGTTCGCATCGGGGAACGTCTTCTTCTCAAGCTTCTTGCACGCCCCTCACCACTTGGCCGTGAAATCGACCATGACCAGGCGCCCGTTCGCGGCCGCGAGGGTTCGGGCCTGGTCGAGGTTCGCCATCCACGGGATGCCTTCGCCGGCCAGCACCGGCGCGGCGATCAACGCCAACAAGACGGGATACCGCATCGCTTGCATGCACAATCTCCTCTGTACGGTCTGGTGAAACGGGGGTTTCGGCTCGGGGGATTATAGCAAGTCCATCGCCGGCGGTCGGCACGTCGCCGGCGTCTTGCAACGCGACCCGGGCCACCGGCATTGGCGAAGAGCCGATCCGGCTGGCGATGTCCGCGCTGCGCAGACCGGTTTCGGCGCCGGCGGTCCCGGTTCCAGGCCGCGGCGCATGCGGCGCAAGAAGATCGCGCCGCAAGGCACGGTGCCCCGCGGCGCGATACGCACAGCGTCACATACTGCCGGCGTGCGGCTTACGGGCAGGGGTTGCCGTAGACCGCGAGCAACGCCGACAAGTCGATCAGATCGACGCAGCCATCGCCACTGAGGTCGGCGGCACCGTTGTAGTTCGCGTCGCCCTGGCACAGTCCGTAACTCGCGAGCAGGATCGACAGATCGCCGATGCCGATCGTGCCGTCCCCGTCGAGGTCTTCGTCGCAAGTCGCGTTGCAGTCGATTGCCTGGACGGCGAAATCATCGACGAGCGCCTCGACCAGCGAGTTGTTCGGCGTGTCATCGACCACGAACCGCACCCGCACCTGCGAAGTCGGCGTCACGTAGTCGCTGACCTTCCACTCGACGTAGGTCCACTCGACGTGGTGATCGACGGTTTCGACGGTCGTCCACGTGGCGCCGTTGTCGTTGGAAACCTGCACGACCAGCTCGTCGTCGAGTTCGGTGCTGATGTGGTACCACCGCCAGTAACTCACGGTCGCGTCGAGGCCGTCGAGGTCGAACGCGGGCGAGGTCAAGCGCGAGGGGCCGCCGTCCACGTCATACGCACCGGCGCCTTCCCACCAACTGTCGCGGCCGTCGGTGACGTAGCACTTGGTGCCGTTGGGGGTGTGGTCGTCGCCCGGCTGCGAGACGCCGCCGTCGTAATCGACCTCCTCCGGATCGGCCCGCTCCCAATTGCCCGTATCGGCGCCGGCGTAGACCTCCCAGCCCTTGTCGGTCTCGAAGTCGTCCTCGAACACGATGGTCTGGTCGGCGGCGGCGAGCGCCGAGTAGTGCTCGGCCGGTGCCTGGCGCGGATCACTGACCCGCTGCCCGCCGGATTCCTCCACGCTCACGTACCAGTCGAGCGTGTCGCCACAGGCGCAAGCCGGCAGCACGGCGTTGTACTGGTTGGTTCCGACGATCTCCATCGCGGTCACATAGTAGCCGCCGCCGTTGATCGAGTAGTGCAGCCAACCCGTTCCGGGCACGGGCGTGCCGGTGTCGGCGGACACATCGACGCGCACGCTGGTTTCCTGCCCGGGCGTGATCATGTCCGGGCGACCGTTGGGATAGGTGAAATTGAGCGTCGGAGCGGCCCCGCCGTAGACGACGTATGCCGCCGCGTAGCCGATGCTCGAGCAGCCGTAGGGGATGCGCATGTAGCCGCTCTCGCCCCAGCCGCTGCCCCACGAGTTGCGCATGATCCAGACGCCCTCGTTGTCGTCCCAGCCGACGAGCACGACGCCGTGGTTGACTTCGCCGCTGCCGCAACCGTTGAACACCCCGCCGGTGTAGGCCTGCATGGCGGAATTGGCGTAGACGGCGACGCAGATCGGACCGTGGTCATAGATGGCCTGCTTCATCGAGGCGGTGGAGGGCACGCCACCGCTGCTGCCGACATACGCCCAGTCGTCGATCGTGTAGGGGTGGGGATAGGGGCAGTTGCACGAGGCGTCGTAAGCGACATACGGGAAGTCGCTTTCGAGCACGGCGCCGGTGTCGTTGCAGGGGTCGGTCTTCCACTGGAGATAATCGAGCCCCCACCAACCGCCGTTGCAACCCCAGCCATCGCTGTTGCAGCTCACGAGCCACTGCTCGGAAAGATCGGTCGAAACCCCGTCGCGAATCTTGATGTTGCATTCGAGCGGGCCGATCGTCGCGAACGCCCAGCAGCTTCCGCAACTCCCCTGGTTGCGCACGGGGGTGCAGCCACCCTGGTCACGCCAGTCGAACGTCGGCGGCAAATCCCGCGTCGGCGGGCACGGATCGAACTTCGCGCCTTCCCACCACTTGTCGGGCACCACCAGCCCACAGAGTTGATCCAACGGCACGTGTGTCGCGGGGTTTTCTCCCACGGTGAACGTCCACCCCTCACGCTTGCCCTGCTCGCGCAGCGCCTGGATGTCCTCGGGCGTGAGCTGGGCCAGCGCCGCCGCGGCCGATCCCAGCGCGATCAGCACCACCGGCACCAGCTTGAGCCCTGTGCGGCAACACCTTCCAACAGATTGGCTTGACATGAATTCTCCCCTTTCCTGCGTTGTCTCTCCCCCGGGTTCACGGAATGCATTGCGGGGACTCGCTCCCACACATGCATCGTAGCGAATGCACGCCCGGGACTCCAGCCAATCTACGCACATGAACATTGTTCACGGAAAAATGGTTAAATTGGGATAGTTTTGGTATTCATTGCCGATCCGGAAGCGCTCCCGGCAGAATACGCCGGATTGCCCGCGAACATCGGTCAGCATGAACACGGAACAGGGGAGTGTGGCCGGCCAGTCGCGACCACGTCCGAAACAAACGAGAAGTGAGCCGCCCCGATCGAAAAAACTACGTGTCGAGCATGTCGAGGATCTGAAGCGCCTTGGCCTGCCAGGAATGCGCCGCGACCCGCGCCCGGGCGCGGGAGGCCAGGTCCGCCGGGGGAGATTCGAGGAACGCCCGGATCGCACAGGCGAACTCGTCGGCCGTCGTGGCCGTCCGCACGAGACCGTCGTAATGCGCGAGCTCCGGGAACGGCGTGGAGACCACCGGCTTGCCCAAGGCGAGATATTCCTTGAGCTTGATCGGGTTGCACGCCCGGATCCATTCGTTCTGGTTCCACGGCATCAGGCACACGTCGAAACACTTGCCGTAATGCGGGATCTGTTCGTAGGGGCGCTGGTCGATCAGGTGTACGTGGGGATGCCGAGCCAGCGGTGCACAGTCCACCGACGCGTTGCCCACGAACACGAACGAAACTTCCGGCAACCGCTCCACGACGGCCGCCGCCAGATCCAGATCGAACGTGTGCCGATCGATCCCGCCGAAGAATCCGGCGATGGGGTGGGAGATGTCGGCGAGTTCGGGCGGGATGTGCGGCTCGCGGTCGGCGTTGGTGAAACGCTCGAGATCGACCCCGTGCTCGACGTACGCCGCACGCCGACAGGCGTCGCGCTCCTGCTCGAACAGCGATCGACTCGAATAGAACGTCAGGTCGGCGGCGGCCTTGAGTCGGGAGTCGTATCGCGCGATCTGTTCGCGATCCACGCCGGGATAGTCCTCGTAGCGGTCGGTGCGCTGATAGACCAGCGCGCTGCGCGGCAATGCCAGCGCCGTGTCGCTCGCCGCCGGACAGTTCACCCACACCAGCGGCTTGCGGAGCCCGGCCCGTCGAATCGCCAGTCGCATCTGGGTGCGCAGGGCCAGCGCGTTGAGCGTTCGGGCGGCGGGAAGATGGTG
>JALSRY010000757.1 GCA_026984555.1 Phycisphaerae bacterium | reverse complement strand
AAATCCTCGCCCTCGTCGATCAACGCCTTACCGAATCATGACGGATCGTGCCCACCCGCGGCACGCGGGATCCACACCGCGAACGGCGCCCCCGGACCGTTACCGCGTGGTGGGTTCCGCCGGCAGCCCCATTGCCGTAATCTGGCGCCTATGAGCGGCTATCGCGTCCCCAGGAAACAAGCCCGCGTCGAGACACGCGCCGGCAACTCGCGCTTCATCAGCACGATCGCACCCGCCGCCACCATGCCCGACGCGCAGGCCCTGCTGCGGCAAATCCGCGCGGAAATGCCCGACGCCACCCACCACGTCTATGCTTTCCGCATTGGACACGGCAACAGCGTTTCCGAACGCATGAGCGACGACGGTGAACCGTCGGGAACCGCCGGCCCCCCCGCCCTCGCCATCCTCCGGGGTTCGGGCCTCGGCGACGTCGCGTTGATCATCACTCGCTATTTCGGCGGAACCAAACTCGGCACCGGCGGCCTCGTGGCGGCATACTCCGCTGCCGCCCGTGCCGCCCTCGACGTTGTCGAAACCGAAGAAAAGGTCGTCCGCCGACCGTACGAAATCGTCGTACCCTACAATCTGCTCGAACAAACCCGACGACTCGTCGCCTCCTGCGACGGGATCATCGAAAACGAGGAGTACGGCCAGGCGATCCGCCTGATCGTAGACATCCCCGAGGCGCGTATCGCGGTTTTCGAACAACAGCTCGCCAACGCCTCCGCCGGCCAGGTCACGCCCCGCCCGCTGGAATAGTCTGCCCCGCGCCCATCCCAACGGGCGCGAACGTTCGCGCTTGCCTGCCCGGCGGACAAACTGCGGATATTCGCATATGCTTATGTAGGCGGGTTGAAAACCCCGCTGGATCGGAAAGAATTATCTGCGGTTTATGCCCCGCGAGGCGGCCGCGACGTGCGAGCCACCAGACGCCGCCCATTGGAACGCATCGCCGGGCTATTCGCCGCGTTTCGTGGCGACGCCGCCAGGAGGAGCAACATGACGATCGAACGTTATCTACGTCTGATTGCCGGTTTCTTCGTGATGCTGTCCGTCGCGCTCGGCCACTGGGTCAGCCCATACTGGTACCTGTTTACCGCGTTCGTCGGGCTGAACCTGTTTCAATCCGCGTTCACCAACTGGTGTCCGATGATGACGATCCTGCGCAAGCTGGGCGTGCAAGACTCTGCCGAGGGGGCCAGCCGCCAGGTCTCGGCCGGCACGTAGCACGCACGCCACGACGCCAGCGCCTGCGCCCCCCGCTTGCCCAAACCGCGCGCGCTGGCCGGGAACAGCCGCACACATGCCGATGAAAGCCGACCACCGGCTTTTCCGCCCCGTGCGCGCCTGTTCGCCGAAGCGAAATCGCGTACAATGCCCCGACCAGACGGGTTTGGACCAGTGGCATCGCGGCAGGCGACCATCGCACGGCGTCTGTCTGCCAGGAGAACAAAACCAGCCATGACCGCCAGCAATGACAAGATCGTGACGATCGTTTCCGGCCTGCCCCGCTCGGGCACCTCGATGATGATGCAGATGATCGACAAGGGCGGTATCCCCGCCCTGACCGACAACATCCGCACTGCGGACGAGGACAACCCCAAGGGCTACTACGAGTTCGAGGCCGTCAAGAAAACCAAGGAGAATCCTTCCTGGCTCGAACAGGCCCCCGGCAAGGTCGTCAAGATGGTCTACCGGCTGCTCTACGATCTGCCCGAAGGATATCACTACCGCGTCGTCTTCATGCGTCGCAAGCTCGAAGAGGTGATCGCGTCGCAAAATGTGATGCTCGAGCGCAGCGGCAAACAGGGCGGCGGCCTGCCCGACGAAAAACTCCTCGAGGTCTTCCGCGCCGAAATCGACAAGTGCAACAAGTGGCTTGCCGACCAGCCCAATTTCAGCGTCCTGTACGTCAACTACAACGAGGTCATCGCCGACCCCGTCCCGCAGGTGTCCCGTCTCAACGAGTTCCTCGGTGGCAAGATGAATACGCAGGCGATGCTCGAAGTGGTCGATCCCAAGCTCTACCGGCAAAAACGCTGATCCCCGCGAAAATCCGCCAGCTACGCGCAACACGCTGCGCGCCGGCGGTCGCCGGTCCGCGACACCGCCGCGCGCAGCAAGACTGCCCGGCGCACGTTCGCGCGGCTGTCGACATCGTTGGCCTATTTCACTTCGGTGAGCCGAACCGCGGCGCGGTGCTTTGCCGCCAGCATCGCCGCTTCGAGCACCCGCTGTGTCTCGTAGGCGTCGGCAAAATCGGGAATCGGAAGGATCGATTCGTCTCCCGCCAGCACCGCCATCATTTCCGCCGCCATGTTCACGAACGTATGTTCGTAGCTGATCCCATGCCCCTCCGGCCACCACGCGCCGGCGTAAGGATGAACCCGGGCCGCCGTGCACAGAATCTTGCGCCACCCAGCGAGCCGCCGTTCTTCTGTGTGGTCATAGAACCACAGCGTGTTCATATCCTCGAACGAAAACCGCACCGCACCGTGTTCCCCATTGATCTCGATCGTGTTCGTAACGCGGTGTCCGGTCGCCAATCGGCTGGCTTCGAAGCTGGCAATGGTCCCCTTGTTCGTCTTGGCGAAGAACAAAACGCAGTCGTCCACGTCGCTCTTGCCGACCGCCGGCTTGCGCCGCCGGGCACGGGTTCGACCGCCGGTCTTCGATGGCGGCGTAAGCACTTCACGTTCGGAAATGAACGTCTCGGACACGGCCCCGCAAATTTCCGTGAACTCCTCCCCCGTGATGAATCGCGCCAGGTCGATGATGTGCGCGTTCAGGTCGCCGTGGGCCCCCGAGCCGGCGTATTTTTTCTGAAACCGCCACGTCAGCGGCGCCTCCGGCCCAGCCCAATCCTGGAGAAACTGCGCGCGAATGTGATACAGCCGGCCCAGCCGACCCTCCCGTACAAGTTGGTACGCCAACGCCACCGCCGGACATCGACGGTAGTTGAACCACACGAACGTCCGACTCTTCCGCGCCCGGGCCGCCGCGTTGCGCATCATCCGGGCTTCTTTGAGAGTCGTGGCCAGCGGCTTTTCACACGCCACGTGCTTTCCCGCCGACAACGCGGCGATGGACTGCTCTGCGTGCATGTAGTTTGGTGTGCTCACATCGACAAGGTCGATCGCGCTGTCTTTGACGACTTCCTTCCACGACGTGCTATATTTCTTCCAACCCCACCGATCCGCGAACGGCGCGAGCGAAATCAGGTCGATCCCGACGATGGTGTGCATCACCGGCTGAATCGGAACATTGAAAAAACGGCCTGCTTTCATGTATGCATTGCTGTGGGCGCGACCCATGAACTTCTGCCCAAACAGCGCGACATTGCACGTTGTTGTCATCCTAACACCTTGCCATGCAGGGTCTTACGGATTCGGCCGCCACACGCCGACCCAATCCCCCCAACTCGTCCGCGCCAAACACCCGGCTGCACCAATCGCTTTGCCTAACCGGATTGATTACACTTGTCAAGACGCACGCAACCAACGCCGACGCTTCGCCCGCGAGCGCTCGCCGATACGAACCGCGATCGCCATGGTGGAAACGGGGCGCCGGTGCGATCGCGACATGGTCGCAACACGAATGATGAGGGGGGAGGACATTGACCCTCGACAGTGGAAAGGTCATGCGTAGTCACAAGACAATACGAATCGCACCATCGCTGCTGGCGGCCGACTTCGGGCACCTCGCCGAAGAAATCGCGATCGTCGAGCAGGCCGGCGCCGACTGGCTTCACCTGGACATCATGGACGGGCATTTCGTGCCCAATCTGTCGTTCGGCGTGCCGGTGGTGCGTTCGATCGCCAGATGCACGCAACTTTTTCTCGATGCCCACCTTATGATCGAAGATCCCCTCCGGTACGCCCCCGCGTTCGCCGATGCGGGCGCCAAGAACATCACGTTTCATATCGAAACGACCGATAATCCGCGGCCCCTCGTTCGCAACATCCGCAAACTCGGCGTCCAGGTCGGCGTTTCACTCAATCCGGGTACCCCCGCCGACGCGATTTCGGATATCATCACCGATGTCGACCTCGTGCTGGTGATGACCGTTTGGCCTGGTTTCGGCGGCCAACGCTTCATGCACGAGTGCGTCGAGAAAATCGAGTGGATCGCCGCCCGGCTCGGGGCCCACCAGACGCTCGAGGTGGATGGCGGCATCAACCGCGATACCGCCCCCATCGTCGCGGCGGCCGGCGCTGACATGCTCGTCGCCGGAAGTGCCGTCTTCGGCTCGGACGATCCGGCGGCTGCGCTGGGCGCGTTGCGCAGCGCAGCCAGCGGCTCCAGCCCCGCGGCAGCGGATACGAACGTATGAAGGTTGCGCTCATACCATGCGGGGTGACCGAATGGCGCCAGGAAGGACGCCTGCTCGGCCGCGTCGCGCTCGAGCCGGCCCCCGACGCCGAACAAGTCGTGGCGCAGTGGGCCGAACAGCTTCGCCCGGTCGGTCTGGGCAAGATCTTTTACGCTCCGGATGAGCTCTCGAAATCAACCGCTCGGTATATCGGCCGGGAGCTGAACATCTCCGCAAAATCGCTCGATGCGCTCGTGGAGGTGGATTTGGGGCTGTGGGCGGGCCTGACCGAGACGGAACTCAAGAAGCGTTACGCCAAGGCCCATCGCCAACTCGTCGATTCCCCGATGAACGTCAGCCCCCCGCAGGGCGAGGATTTCAGCGTGGCCGCCGAACGGCTGCGCCAGTGCTTGCGCAAACGTATCCGGTCCAACGGGCGTACCGCGATCGGGCTGGTGTTGCGACCGATCACGCGCGCCATCACCCGACAGGTACTCGAAGGGTGGCCGGCGGACCGCATGTGGGAAGAAAGTCTCAACAACCGCGAACCGGTGGTGATCGACTGCGCCGGTGTGCCGGAACTCGTCACCGAAACATAGGCCGGGCGACCGCGAAAGGAACCGATGGCTGAAACACCCCAAACCGCTCGCCGAAGCGTCGAAGTCCCCGAGGGCTCGTGGATTCGTTGCGAGAAATGCGCCGCGATGATCTACCGCCGACTCCTCGAGGAAAACCTCAATGTTTGTCCCGAGTGCGACCACCACTACCGCGTGGACGCCCGTACGCGCATTCGTCAGCTCAACGACCCGGACACGTTCGAGGAATTCCTGCCGAACCTCGAATCGACCGATCCGCTCGAGTTCGAGGACCGCATCCCCTACAAGCAGCGACTCGCCCAGGTCAAAAAGAAATCGGGCGAAAGCGAAGCAATCATCGTCGGCAAGGGTTACATCAAGGGACGCCCCGTCATCATGGGCGTGATGAACCCGCTGTTCATCATGGGTTCGATGGGCGCCGTTGTCGGCGAAAAGGTCGCCGCCGCCGCCGAGCGGGCCATCAAAGAGGATCTCCCCCTGGTGATGGTGACGTGCAGCGGCGGAGCGCGGATGATGGAGGGCATGGTCTCGCTCGTGCAGATGGCCAAGACGTCCGCCGCCATCGCAAAGCTGGACGAAGCCGGCGGACTCTACATCGTGGTCATGACCGACCCGACGACGGCAGGCGTGGCAGCGAGTTTCGCGTTTCTCGGCGACTTCACCCTCGCCGAACCGGAAGCCCTCATCGGGTTCGCCGGTCCGCGTGTCATCGCCAACACGATCAAAGCCACGCTGCCCGAGGGGTTCCAGCGGTCGGAATTCATGCTCGAACACGGCTACATCGACCGGATCGTTCATCGCAAGAACCTGCGCAGCGAAATCGCCCGGCTCATCGACTACTGCAACAAATAACCGTCAACCGGAACGCCGGTCTGCTACCAGCCGGCCCGATCGAGCGCAGTCGGCTTTTCGCAACGTCGCCGGCCGACCGCTCCACGATCGGAAGTGCTCCCCGAGAACCACGGATCGCCGCCCTGAGCGGCCGACGGCGTCGCGATGCTCGCGAACTGGTTTTTCAGCGATCTGCTGACATGGCTGGGGTTGTTCGGCCTTGCCGGACAAGCCACGTTCATGATGCGTTTCGTCGTGCAGTGGTGGGCGTCGGAACGCCGCGGACGCAGCTATGTCCCGCTCGCGTTCTGGTATCTCAGCCTCGCCGGCGGTGCGATGTTGTTCACCTATGCCGTCTTGCGGCACGACCCCGTGATCTCACTCGGACAGGCGCTGGGCATGATGATCTACGCCCGCAATCTCGTTCTCATCTACCGGCGGCGCCGGCGATACCGGCTGCGCCACCCCGAACAGCACATCCCCGCGCAAAGCGCCCCCCCGTCGCGATCCGAGTAGCCGTGGAGAGTCCGCCTGCCCGAATTACGTTACTACGTCAATCTCCCCTCACATACGTTACAGCGTGCAGGCTGGTGGGCTCGCCACAGGGGGTCGTGCGTACGACTTTCGGCAATGCGCAACAAATCCACTTGATTTCCACAGGACGCGTGAGCAATATTAGTAGGGCGATCATGACAGTGGTTGGCATCGTTGCGCCCCGGATGTACAGGAGATCACACCATGACACAACAACCACATGTACGAGGCATCGTAATTACGGCGTTGGTGGTCAGCTCTCTGTCGTTGCTGTTGTGTTTATATCCGGCCAACGTGTTCCCGACCGCCCGAGCGTCCAACCCTCCTCCAAGATCATCGGCCGCCAAGACGGTCCGCACCGATGTGCGCCAACTCGGCGGTGTGGCACTGCCCTATCATGGCCCTGGATTACTGACTTATGACGCCTACGAGCTATGCGACGGCGCGTGGACAGTCGGGTTCCGCGCCCCCGAGAACATGACCTGCAACTACATCGCGTGGATGTTCCCAGCGCACGAGTCTATCTATGTTGTCGATCCCGACCTGGCTCGTTGGGACATCGAGGGGATGATGGACGTAACCTTTGACGCGGATACGGGTTTGCTGCGTATCTGTATTCACGCCGATGACGGCGTTCATACACTGTATTTCGCCTACTCGCCCGAACTCGCCGACCCAACTTGTTGCTATGTTACGGACAAGCATGGTCGCATAACTTCCCGCGGTTCCAAACTCCAGTCCGCGAGCGACGACGACAACTGTCCGGGTGGACGTTGTGAGGCGGCCACCGACGGTTGCTCTTGC
>JALSRY010000756.1 GCA_026984555.1 Phycisphaerae bacterium | reverse complement strand
GTCCACAGGCGATAGGCAGTCCCTGCGTTCATGGAAACCGTCTCTCCAGATCGTCCAACAGCGACCGGGCTCGATCGGCCAACGAGAGGTCATCCTCGGCGGCGGCACCGTAGGCGGCCTGTTCGCAACGTTGCCGCAGGTCGGCACAACGCCGCACGAGCTCGGGTTCGACACCGCGAGACTCGAGAAACGCGATCATCTCCGTACCAAGGAATCGGGCCGGCGGCTCCCCGAACCGATCCGCGAGGTAGTGGGTCAGGGCGGCGTCGATCCGACTATGAAACGCGCCGGGGGGAAGCGCGTCCGCCAAGGCGGCGTCGATGCGCCGCCGCGCCGCCGCCAGCGCCCCCCTTCGTCGCCGGGCGGTTTCGTCCCCCCGCTTGCGTATCAACAGCAAACCCGCCCACGCTCCCGCGAACAACACCGGGCCCGCCACCGTGATCACGACGATCTGCACCATCGTCACGGGGGAGGCGACGGCCAGCAGCGCCTCCGGCTCGGTCTTGTTGCCACGCAAGCCGTCCCGCGTCTCGACCTGGTTTTCGCGGTCGGCGGCGGGTTGGGTCGCGAGCGCCGGCAGATCACCGGCGTCGAGCTTCTCGACCGCCGTCACGAGCAGCGGAATCGCATCGCTGTACACGGTCACGTACCGCTGGTCGTCCGGGTCGAAATAGGTGAACCCGATCGGCGGAATCTGTTTCACATCGGCCCGCTTTGCGCGAATCGTCTCCGTGAAACGCTTCTGATTGCCGCTGACCCGCCCCGCCAGGTCGGAACGGGCGACTCGAAAATCGTCGGTCATGCCGGGGACGAGCGTGAGATCGGGCGGCGCGAGCGATTCCACCGCATCGCCCGTAATCGTAATCGTCAGGTCGATCGGGTCGCCGACGCGAACATTCGTCGGCAGCGCAATCACGTCGATCGAGTAGTGACCGACGGCTCCGCTAAAATCCGCCGGCCGGCCGTCGACCGGCAGCGGCTGCACGACGGGCACCAGCACGCGCGGACGAATGCGAATACGCTTCTGCCGCAACGGCCGCACTCCGCCGAAAAAATCACGCGTGAAGCGGGTCGGGTAGTTCGCCACCACGGTCACGCCGGAAAAATCAACCTCGCCCGGCTGATCCACGATGAAGCTGGCCGGCAACTCGACGAAATACCACAGATCGATCGATCCGTCCGGCTTACGCCGCGGAACACGCCCCGTCTGGGCACTCTGCGTGTCGAAGGGACCGAACGTCCCCGACAGACACCGAACCATATCGCTCGCCGACAGCGGCCGGCCGTTGAGTTCGGCCGCCTTGATCGAGATCGTCAGCGTGAAGTCGCCGCGCTGCCCCACGAACAGCCGCTTCTGCCGGCATGTGATCTCGGCGGTAAGCAGCGCACCGTCGCCCGCGCCCGCCCCGGCCGCCGGACTCGAAGGAACATCCCGCACAACGATTCGTTGCGGAGCGCTGCGCAACGTCTTGCCGTCGGCGGTAACCTCGATCGGCGGAATCCGCAACGTGCCCGCCTGCTGCGGTACGACGACGTACTGGAACGTCTGCACGCGGCGCATGACCATCCGGCCGTTCGAGTCCGTTTCCGACGTGATCTGCGTCCCAGTGCCCGCTGACTGCACGGTGCAGTGCGGCAGCTCCGGAAAGCTCGGCGGGGCAACGTCCTCGGCCCCCGAGACCGCGACGGTGACGTTGATCGCGTCGTTGACATACGGCCGCTGGGGACTGAAGCGCACCTCGACATGCGGCTCGTCCGCCCACACCGTCGATGCGAACAAAACGAGCGACAGCGCCCACACCCACGCCACCAGCCGCCGACCGCTGGACCGGTGCGAAACAAACTCGAAGCGTTCAACAGGCGACCACATGCGACGCATACTACATCGTAGACGCCGCGCGTGAACCCGTCCGGGTGCGATCGCGAGGCGGGACAGGCCGCTGGCCGCACGCGCGCGTTCGGAGACGACCACCCCGCGCCTGCCCTCGTTGAAGAATGCGAGCGAGCTCGAACCAGCCGCTCCAAAATGAGAAGACGCACGCGCACGCACGGCTGCGCGGGCTCAAGCCGTGGCGGGTTCCGGTTCGGGTTTGGCGGGTCGGGGTCTTCGGCCGGCCTTACGCTTACCCGCCGACAGAAAGTTCACCACCACCGAAACCGCCCACACGCCGGCGACGATGGCCCAGGCGCGCGTGTTGTCCGCCAGGAACCAGTCGAGCGCCGCCGGGAGAAAGTCGTGCAACAACGCCGCGACCCCGACGCCGGCCAGCAGCGTGCCGAGCGTAGCCGCCCACAGCGCACGGGAAAGCCGCGGCAGCAACAGCCCGATCACCAGGCCACCGATGCCGGCGATCAGCAGAATCATCCATACATGGCCAGTAAAGCCGGGAACGTGCTCGACGAGGTAGCTCCAAAGCTCCTGGAGGCGAACCCAGGCGGTGGTACGGGCCTCGCCGACGACCGTGCCGGCCGGATCGAGCGAGACGAAGTTCGGGTCCGCCGACGCCGACCACCAGTTGTCCACGGGTACGGTAAGCGTTCGCACGTAATACACTGAAAACGCCGCCAGCACGCTGCACGTCGCCAACACCCGCGCCTGCCAGAACCGGAACAACGCGACCCCCAGCACGCCCCCGACCACGGCGGTGACGGCCACCGTGGGCCATTGCGGCGTACCGACCGCGCGCGCGAGCGCAACCCCCGCTCCGCCGCCAATCCCGACAAACGCCAACGCCGCCAGCCCCGGCGCCCACCGAGCCCCGCGCAGCAGCACCAGCAGCCCCACCAGCGTCACGGCGGCCATGATGGCAAATGGTGCCCACTCGTATCCGGGCGGCGGCGTCAACTGGTCGCGCGCGAAATCGAACAGACCGTATAACATCTTGTCAGGCGACATGCCCACGTCTCCACTGCCACCACGGACAACCGGCGCACGCCACGCGCCACGTCGGCGCTTCATGGTGCATTCTATGCGTTTCCCGCCCGCCCGGTCGCAGGCCGCGCGATCGGATCAGAACCTTTTGCCCCCTCCCGTCGCGCGCACGGCCGTATCGGCCCGGTTGCCGAGCAGGATCGCGTCCGCCGAACGAACGTCGATCGGCCGGTCCGGAAACCCGCCCCGAGCGGCGTACAACGCGTTGAGCATCGCCAGTTTCCGTTGCGGCGACGCCTCAACGCCCCCTTCCTCCCCCGGCGCAAGTCCCCAGTGGATCAGACATTGCGGGTTTCGCACCACGATCTGCAAATCGCCCGCCCGCCGATCCCGCCGCCCATCGAAATTGCTCACGTCGATCGCGACGATCTCCTTGCGAAATGTCAGGTTACCGGACTCTTCCGCGTTCACCAGAAACCGGGCGAGGCGCAAACCGCCCGCCGCATCGCGCCCAATCCACCGCTGACCCGGCTCGGGCGGACGGGCCGCAACCCCTTCGATCACGAGCCACCCTTCGCGATTCACACTCCGCGAACGAAACCCCATCGGCAGCCGAACGCCGGCAGAATCCACCAAGTACGCGACGCCGTTCCTCTCGATCATCGCGAAAGGTTTGCGAAACTCCGCGCTGACCACCACGCGACCGTCGGCTTGTACCGACACCCGCCGCACGCGTTCCACCCACGCCGACCCCGCCAGCCGTCGGCCCACGTACTCGCACACATGCGCATCGTACGGATCCGTCAGCGGATCGAGCGCGACGCGGTTCTCCAGCCGAGCGAGAATGTGCTTCCAATACGGCTCGGTCAACCACTGCGGAACCCCGGACCACTCGATCCGCGTCGGCACCCGGTTGTTTCGTCGAACATACGGATCGAGCCGGTGCAGCCCGTAGCCCGCCCCCAGCAGCGATACCAGCCACAACAACGCCACGGAAACCGCCGCCGATCGACCATGACCGGCGGATGGCCGCGCACGCGCGCTGCGGCCTTTCTTCTTGCGGACAGACCGGCTCATCCGTGATCCTCCAACGCCATCCTGACGATCGTCTCGACCAGCGTATCAAAATCGAGCCCCACGGCGGCAGCGGCCTTGGGCACCAGCGAGTGACTCGTAAACCCCGGCAGCGTATTGACTTCCAGAAACCACGGCGCGCCGTCCGAACCCACCATCCAATCCACCCGGCCCAAGTGCCGGCAACCGAGCGTCCGGAAAAGTTTCAGACTCTGCTGCGCCACCATGTCCAGTACAACCTGGGAAACCCCCGTGTCGAGCAGGTATTCGGTATGCGCGTCCTCGTATTTCGCCTCGAAATCGTAAAACTCCTTGCCCGGACGGATGCGGATCGCCGGCAACGTTCGCCCTCCGAGCACACCCACCGTGATCTCCGCGCCTTCGATGAAACGCTCGACCAAGGCCCGTCCGAACTGCTCCGCCACGCGGCGGGCCGTCGGCGTGAGCTCCGCTTGTGCATGCACGATCGTCGTCGCGACGCTGCTGCCCTGCGAAACCGGCTTGACGATCACCGGAACCGAAAGCGCCGCCTGCCCGCCCGGCTCCACAACCTCGTACTCCGGCGTCGGGATGCCGAGCCCATCGGCCACCCGCTTGGTCGCCACCTTGTCCATCGCGGTCGACGACGCCCGCGAACCCGAGCCCACGAAACAAAGCCCCCGCTCCTCCATGATGCGCTGGAGCGTACCATCTTCCCCGAACGTGCCGTGGAGCGCCGGGAAAACCACATCGGCCGGATGATCGAGCGCCGAAAGGTCGTCGGGACCGATGTCGGCCAGAAACACCTCGTGCCCGCGGCGCCGAAGCCCCGCGGCGATGGCCTCACCCGACGCAAGACTGATCTCACGCTCGGCGCTCGGACCACCGGCTAGTACCGTGATGCGCAAACCCCCGTCCCGTCGCGCGTTTGCGGCGTTGGCATGGTCTGTGGCGGGCATCCGTTCACCAGATTTCGACTTCCGGCTCCAGCTCGATGCCGGTCGCCGCGCGTACACGTTCCTTCGCGAGCGTAATCAAGTGTAACACATCGGCAGCGGTTGCGTCATCGTGCGCCTCGATGAAGTTGGCGTGTCGGCGGCTGATTTCCGCCCCGCCGATGCGCGTCCCCTTGAGCCCCGCCTGATCCAGCAGCCGGCCGGCGGCCGCGCCCGGAGGGTTCTTGAACACACATCCAGAGGTGCGAGCGGCCAACGCCGGCTGGGAACCATACTTCTCCATCCAGATGGCGCGGTGACGCCGGCGGGCGGCCTCCGCGTCACCCGGGCGCAACGACAACGTCGCCGCGAGAATCACACACCCCGCAAGCTGCGAGTGCCGATAAGCAAAACCCACCTCCGACGCCGAGCGATCGACCAGCGTTCCGTCGCGCTCCATCACACGCACCAACCGCACGAACCGCCCAATCTCCCCGTAACGCCCGCCCGCGTTCATCCGCACGGCGCCCCCCACCGTGCCCGGAATACCCGCGAGCGCTTCCAGCCCCACCAGCCCGTGGTCCAGCGTCGCGCGCACCAGCCGGGGCAGGTCGGCGCCGGCCCCCGCGACCACGACGCCCTCCGGCTCGAATCGAATCGCCTCGAACGCCCCACTGGCCAGGCGAATGACCGCCCCGGAAAACCCCTCGTCGCGGATGATCACGTTGGCCCCGCCGCCGAGCACGCGCCAGGCGATACCCGCGTCGCGCAAGCGCGCCAACAACCGGGCGAGCTCGCGTTCGTCGCGCGGCTGACAGAACCAGCGGGCCGGCCCGCCCAGGCGATACCAGGTATGGTCGCGCAGCGGAACGTCAGTGCGGACGATTGCTTCCAAGCCGCTGAACCAGCTCATCGGCCACCTTCCAGATGTCGCCGGCGCCCATCGTCATCACCAGGTCCCCCGGCCGGGCCGCGGCGACCAGCGTATCCGCGATCGTGGTAAAATCGGCGGTGTGCTCGGCCTCACCACCCGCGGCGCGGATATGCTCCACGAGGTCGGCCGCGCAGATCGCCTGCCGCTCCCGTTCGCTGTCGCGGACGAAATAGATACGCGGCACGATGATCCGGTCCGCCAGCGCAAAGCTTTGCGCGAAATCCGACAGCAGGAACCGTGTGCGCGAATGCTGATGCGGTTGAAACACACACCACAGCCGGCGTGGATCGAACCGCTCGCGGGCCGCCCGCAACGTCGCCCGGATTTCCGCCGGGTGGTGCGCGTAGTCGTCCACGATCGTCACGCCGGCGAAAGTGCCCCGCACCTCCAGGCGCCGCCGTGCACCGCGAAAACCCGCCAGCCCCTCGGCCACCCGCGACCACGGCACGCCCGCGTGGCGAGCCAACGCCGTCACCGCCAGCGCATTGAAAACATTGTGCCGGCCCGCCAACCCCAGCCGCACCCGGCCGAGCCGCCGTCCCCCCTCGAAGAACGCCGCCTCGGGACAGCCGCGGTCGAGTCGCAGGTCGGCGGCTCGCCAGTGGCACGCTGGCCCGAGGCCGAAGGTCTCGACCCGGGCGGTGGCCACCGCCGCGATGGGCCGGCTGTTGGCGTCGTCCCCGTTGAGCAGCAGGATCCCGTCTGCCGGCACGAGCCGGGCGAAATCGGCGAACGCATCGGTAATCGCCGCCAGGTCGCGGTAGCAATCGAGGTGATCTTCGTCGATGTTGAGAATCACCGCTGCCCGGGGGTGGAGGTTGAGGAACGACCGGTCGTACTCGCACGCTTCGGCCAGAAAGTGCCGTCCGTCGCCGACGCCGCTGCCCCCGCCGAGCTGCCCCACCTCGGCCCCGACCACGAAGCTCGGATCGCACCCCGCGCTGCGCAACGTGTACGCCAGCCACGCCGTCGTCGTGCTTTTTCCGTGCGTGCCGGCGACCGCGATGCCCTCGTGCTGAGCCATCAGCGCACCGAGCAGACGCGCGTACTTGATGACCGGGATCCGCCGCCGACGCGCCTCGACGACCTCGGGATGATCGGCCGGAATGGCGGCGGAGACGACAAGCGTCTGCGTATCGGGGGGGATGGCCGCCGCCTCCTGGACCGTCGAAATCCGCGCGCCGCAGCGCGCCAGGTGGTCGAGCAGCACCGATGAACGCCGGTCGGTTCCGCTCACGCGGGCCCCCCGCCGCAGCAGCACGGCCGCCAGCCCGGACATACCGCTGCCGCCGATGCCAACCATGTGCAGGCGCGC
>JALSRY010000755.1 GCA_026984555.1 Phycisphaerae bacterium | reverse complement strand
TGGCCGCGATACTCTTTCAGCGTAGCCGCGATGGCGTTGGCGACGCTCGGTGACAATCCGCGCGCCGAGCAGTGGCTGGACCATTTTCGTTACGATCGTTTCCGCGATCACCACGTCCCCGCCCTGGACAAGATCGCCGCGGGCGGGGGCTGGCCCGAAGGATTCATCTACGACGGCATCGCCAATGAGTCGCTGGTGAAGGCGCTGGCGGCGTGGCGTTCGGCGACCGGGGAGAACCTCTTTCTCGCCAGCGACTGGTTCCCCGAGCGATTCGGCCACCTGCTGATGAGAAGCTGGCCGGGCGTCGCGCAGGAGTGGGGGCCTCCATACCACCCCTACCGGGCGGTCGGCGACAGCGAGCGGCGGCGGGGAACCATGGCCAATTACGGGCGCATCATGGGACTGATCCTGATCGAGCAGTTTCCCACGCACCCGCTCGCATCGCAGTTGCAGGCGTACCTGGCCACACCGCCCGACGACAATTCGGACAGCTTCTTGTACGACGAGGAGTTCTTGTGGTTCGATCCCGACGCCCCCGCCATCGAGCCGACCCTGCTCACGCAACACGAAGCCGGCGTGGGCACGCTGATCGTGCGTTCCGGCTGGCCGAGCGGAGCCGCCGACACCGACACCAGCGCCACCTACGCCACGTTTCAGGCCGGCGATTATTTCTCGTATCACCAGCACTTGGACCAGAACAGTTTCACGCTGTTCAAGTACGGAGACCTGGCACTCGACAGCGGTGTTTACAGTGGTGCAGGGCTCTCTTATCACGACGTCAACTACCAGATGCGGACGATCGCGCATAACACGTTGGTCGTGTACAACCCGAGCGAAGATTTCAGCGACACCCGGCCCTACGCCGTCTCGAACGACGGCGGGCAGCGCTCCGTCGAACCCGCGTCGCGCGCTCCGCAAACCGTCGAATACTGGGAACAACACGCCCAGCAGTACGATGTGGCCGACATGCCCCGCTTCGAGGATACGCCCAGCTACACCTACGCCCTCGGCGACGCCACCAAGGCCTACAACAATCCCACATACAACCAGGCCATGCTGTCCCAGGGGCTTCCCGGAAACGTCGCCAAGGTGACCCGCTTCCAACGCGAGTTCGTCTACCTGCGCCCCGTCGCCGGCCAAAGCACCAACCGCGACTATCTCGTGCTCTATGACCGGGTGGGCGTCACCGACCCGTCGTTCAGCGGCGAAAACACCAAACTCCTCTTTCACACCCTGAACGAGCCGGCCGTCAACGGGACCGGCGTAACCGTCTCGCCCGGCGAAACACTTTACGGCGACGCCGATCTGATTACGGCGGACAACGGCGAGGGAAGATTGTTCATGAAGCTGCTGGCGCCCGCGGCACACAATGTCCGCAAGCTGGGCGTGTGCGGCGACAAGGCGTTCTGGGTCTTCGGGGAAACGTATGACTGGCACTGGGGCGGTGGCGAGGGGCCCCCTTGCGACCTGGCGACCGACTTCGAGAACGTTCCCTACGGGGAATGGCGCATCGAACTGGAGCCGGCGGATACGGACCTGGACCACAACTTCCTGACCGTGCTTTATCCGACCTCCAGCGACACCAGCAGCATGCCCGCGACGACGTTGTTGGAAGCCACGGGAATGGAAGGCGCCCATATCGCCGACGACCAGCTCGGACGCATCGTGCTGTTCTCCGCGTCGTTCGACGGTACTCCGCCAACCGGCCCCATCGCGTACAGCTATACGCCCACCGCACCGACCCTGCACGTGCTGTTCGATCTACCGCCGGCGGAACGTTACGACCTTTCGGCAGTGCCCAGCGGCGACCGCCTGGACGTCATGCTGACGCCCTCGGCCTCCGGCGCGTATGTCGCCAGCGGGATGGGTGTGCTGAGTTTCGTGCTGTCGGCGGGAGCATGCCCGGGCGACATCGACGGCGATGGGCAGGTCGGTCTGGCGGATCTGGCAACGCTGTTGGCGGCCTTTGGCACCTCCGCCGGGCAACCCGGTTTCGACCCCGCGGCCGACCTCGATGGTGACGGGACCGTCGGACTCGCGGACCTCACGCAACTGCTGAGCGCGTACGGCTCGATTTGCATCTGAGCGAATACGGCTCAGATCGGCCGGCGGAATGCTTCGAGCACGCGCTCCCGCACACCCGCGGGCAACGCCCCGACCAGCTCGCGCAACGCCTCGGCCCCCTCGCGCTGCCGGTATACCGCCGCAACCGCCCGCAGGTGGGCATCGCGCTCGGCGGCGAAGGCGGCGAAGGCGACGTGCAACTCGTCACGGGTCCAGTGGGTCAGCGGGTCCGCCACGCCCGTCTGCGAACGCGCCCAGTCGAGCAGCTCCTCGGTCGCCGGATCGGTCGCATACAGCGGGACGACGGCGAGCAGGCGGTCGCGGGGTGTGCCGAGGACGTTGAGCACGTCATCCGGCAGCGCACGGAGCCGGTCGTCGAGCGTGCTTCCCCCGAGCCGATCGAGCCAGCCGGCGTCTCGCTCGGGCTCGTCCGCGGGCGCCGCCAACCGCGCCGGCGGCACCAGCAAGACGCGGTGTCCGCACGCGAACTGGATCGAAACGCGGTGCGCCGGACGCCCCTCGTACCGAGCCGCCTGGACGCGCAGCACCCGCCCCACGCCCCATTGCGGCCGCGCGCAGTTCACCACCGGCGTACCGACCAGATCGGCATCGATCCGCAACTCGCTCATGGCACCTTTCCCATGTAACCGCCGGACACACCACGTCCCCGGCGACCGGCCGCAACGTGTCGGTTGTCGGCGCGGCGGGGGCTACGCGGCGCGGGGAACGCGATAGAGCACATCGAGCGCCCAGCACAGTTCGTCGCGCGGCAAGGTCTCGTGTTCTCCGTCGGCGATGCGGCCCAGGTGTACGTGGTGGTCGTCCTCCCCCAGCCAGATGCGGCAGCGGTCGTCCGCATCGGTCCGGAACTTGCACAAGGCGGGGCGGCCAAGGGCGGGTTCAGCCCCGGGCGCCACCACGAGTACATCGCCGGCGGCAAACATCGGCTCCATCGGGCCGGCCTCTTCGAGTCGCACGCCGAACGCCTCGGGGAACAGCCCCACGAGGCCGGGACAGTGGAGGTATCGTTCGACGCCCCGGGTGTCCTCGGCGATGGCCAACAGCTCGGCCTCATGAACGGCCGGGCCGGGCCCCTCGCTGTCCGGCTCGGCGAGGACACAGGAGACACGCGGGGTGTCGGCCAGTTCGGCGGTCCGCGCAAGGGCCAGGCCACCCGCGTCGCCGCCCGGTCCGGGCAACGACTCGGGCCAGTGTCCGGGCGCGAAGACGGGCACGAGACCGGCGGCCTCGGGCGCCGGCAGACGCCCGGCCGCGGGCCGCGCCCGGGAACCAGCCAACAGCAAATCGAGAAACGCTTCGAGCGAAGCGGCGAGCTTGGGCTCGGCGTCGATCGCCTGCGCGATGCGCGTCAGCAGATTCTGATGCCGCCGGCGAGCGCCGCTGATGACGACGGTACCGCGGGCGGCGGTGCCGGTGAGCAGCCACTGGAGGTCTTCGCCGGTGAGGTCGCACATACGGACCATCACGTCGCCCGGGGGGATCGTACCGCGTTCGAAGCGCTCGTACTCCTCGGGCGCGAGGCCGAGCCGCTGGGCGAATTCGGCCTTGCCGCGGGCGCCGAAATGCCGGCGGCGCAGCTCGCGAATACGCTGGGCGAGTTGTTTCTCGGGCGTCGTCACAACGAGCGATTATACGGAATCTTTCCGCACGGTGCGCCGCGGTTCGGCGGGGCCGGGCGGCGGAAAGCGGTTGCCAGCGCCCCTGCGCGGGCGTTACTCTCAGGTTGGCGTTGATCGGGGGAAGCGGCGGGCCGTTCCGTCGTGACCCGCGGGCTTTCCCGCCCATTTCCGGGAGCTACACGGCATCGATGTCCGACGACGCAACGACATCCCGACTCGGTCGTGAGGATGAAACCCTGATGCGGCGGCTGCGCGCGGGCGACGGCGCGGCCGTGGCGGCGATCGAGCAGCACTACGGCGAAGAACTGCGGCTCTTCTGTCGGCGGATGCTGGGCGATGCCGACCTGGCCGACGATGTCGTGCAGGACGTGCTGGCGACCTGCTGCAAGCTCAAGGCCGAATCGCTGCCGCGGCACAGCATACGCGGCTGGCTCTACCAGGTGGCCCGGCGACGGTGTATCGACCAGCGCCGCCGTCGCAACGCCGGTGCCGGTTCGGTCGCCGCGACGCGCGCGGGGGAACCGTCGCGCCGCCATCTGGCGATCGATCCGCTGACGACACCGGCGGGCAAAGCGCTCAAGCGTGACCGGGCGTTGCGGGTGCTGGCGGTGCTCGAGGAGTTGGACGAAGACCTGCGCAGCGTGGTGGTGATGCGATATTTCCAGGAGCTGCCGCGCGAGGAGATCGCCGAGGCGCTGGGGCTTTCGCTCTCGGGCACGAAGGCCCGGCTGAGCAAGGCGATGGCGGCGTTGCGTGACAAGCTGCGCCAGTTCGACGATTCGCAACTGTTATGACCTGTGAAACGGTCGACGACCTGTTGCTCGATTACGTCGAGGGTGAATTGCCGCTCGATCAGGCCGATGCGGTGCGCGCCCACCTGGCGGTGTGCCGGCCCTGCGCGGCGCGCTGCCGCGAGATGCGCCACCTGCTCGGCGACCTGGGCGCGGCGCGTTCGATCGGCGGTCTTTCCGCCACAACCGGCACCGCGGCCCCGAGCCGGGGCGCGGTGGGGGTCGCCGACGGCATCACGCGGATCGGCGATTTCGAGATGATCGAAGAACTCGGCCGCGGGGGCATGGGGGTCGTTTACCGCGCCCGGCAGCTCTCGCTCGACCGTATCGTCGCGCTCAAGCTCCTGTCGGCGGACCTGGTCTCCGGTCAGCGCAGCATCTCGCGTTTTCTGCGCGAAGCCCGCGCCGCGGCCCGCCTTCACCACACCAACATCGTGCCGATCTACGCCCAGGGACGCGACGACCGATACGTGTACTACGCGATGGAACTCATCGAGGGGCCGTCACTCGAAAGAATCCTGCGCGAACAACGACAAGCCGTGGACGAGCGAACACAGGCCGACCCGGCTCGGCGGACCGAGGCCGACGGCCCCCCACCGGCCCCGATCGACACCAGCGCGGCCCGCAACATGTTACGGTCGGCATCCACGATCGTGCTGGGGAGCGTAATCCGCGGCGGACGGGCGGGCCGCGATTTCAAGCGGGTCGCCCGGCTGGTCGCGGGCGTCGCCGAGGGATTGCACCACGCGCACGAGCAAGGCGTGATCCATCGCGACATCAAGCCCCAGAACCTGCTGCTCGGCCCGGATGAGCAACTCCACATCACGGACTTCGGCCTGGCCCGCATCCTCGACGAACCCGGCCTGACCCGGAGCACGGAAATCGTCGGCACGCCCGCGTACATGGCTCCCGAACAGATCACCGGCCCCGCCGCCGCCATCGACCGCCGAACCGACGTCTACGCGCTCGGGGTGACCCTATACGAGATGTTGACGTTGCACCGGCCGTTCGAGGCGGAAACCTACGACCAGACGATCATCCAGATTCTCCGCCGCGAACCGCCCCCTCCCCGCCGAATCGAACCCCACGTACCGCCCGACCTCGAGACGATCTGCCTGCGCGCGATGGAGAAGGAACCCGAGCGGCGTTTCGCGACCGCGGCCGACATGGCCCGGGACCTGCGCCGCTACGCCGAGGGGTTTCCCATCGTCAGCCGACCGCTGGGACCGCTGGCCAAGGCGGCCCGGTGGATTCGGCGGCATCCCTGGCGGGCGTCGGCGACGGCGGCCATCGCCTTGCTGGTGATCGCCGTGCCGCTGCTGACCAGCTTTGTTCGCACCGCGGCGCGGGCGGAGATCAACGAGGCCTACGCCGTGCTACTCAACGACTACCGCGACCGCGAACAGGCCCTGGCGCGGCTGGGGTGGATCAGCCGCATCGGGGGGGACGCGGCGCGGCGCGGGCTGGTCGAAGCGCTGGCCGACATTCGCACCGATCCCGCCGCCTCGACGGAACGACTGGAGCGGATTCTTGCGCAACGCCCGAAGTTTCGCGACGCGCATTACCTGCTCGCGTGGGCGTATGCGCGCCAAACCGTGACACAGGGCACGGCGCTGTGGGCCGATGCGCAGCGCGAGGTGCGCGCCGGCGACTCGCTCGACGCACCCGCGTCGGCGGCGGGGTACTTCTTCCGCGGACAGGCCGTCTGGGGGCTCGACCCGCACGACGCCGAGCGTTCCTTCGACCAGGCCATCCGCCTGCGGACCAACTTCACGCAAGCAATGCTGCACCAAGGCCGCGCCATGAACCAGATCATGTATACCTGGCGCGACGTGAGTTACTATCGCAAGGCGGTCGGCCGGCTCGAATCGGTCGCGCTGGTCCAACCGGCACGGGCCTATCCGCGTTATCTCCTGTCGATCACGCACCTGCTGGCGGCGGAAATCTACGCCGCCGACGGCCGCCGGCAAGACGCCGAGCGCGCGTGGGCCGCCAGTCTCGCGGCGGCGCGCGAGGCCCAGGTGGTGCAATCGTCGAGCCCCCGGGGGTACGCGGCCGAGGCAGGGTATTACGAAAGCCGCGGCCGGTATGCCAGCGCCGTCGCGGCGTGGGACCGGCTCGACAACCCGGCCATCCACAAATCCGCCTCGGACTGGGCGGAGCGGTACGGATACGAGATGCGGCTGTTGTGGTGGCTGGGACGCACGGGCGAAGCGGAGCACATGCTCCGGCAGCGATACGGCCCCAAGTGCGGCTACGACCCCCAGCGACACTACGACCCGGACGAGAGCTTTTACGCGGCGCTGCTGGCGGCGACCCGCGGCAATCGCCCGGCGGCGACACGCATCCTGCACGACGCGGCGCAGCGCACGGACCTCGGCCCCGAAGCCCGGCTGTTGCTCGATGCGGCCTTTCGGCTGATCGACATACCGACGCCCAAGACGCTGCTGCCCCGGCGGGTCGCGGCGAACGCCCACGTTTCGCCGGGCTGGTCGGTCGCCTGGACGCAGGCGCTGGTGGACTACGCGCGCGGCGTCACGACGTGGGATGCGCTCGCGGGGGCGTCGCAGCGCGGGGGGCTTCGCCCGGTCGATGCCCGCCTGCGCATGACCGCAGCCTATTTTTTCCGG
>JALSRY010000754.1 GCA_026984555.1 Phycisphaerae bacterium | reverse complement strand
TGAGCGTGGACGTGGGCGCGTTTCGCGTTCCTCCGGCGGAGATTCCGAAGATTCTGCCGCAGCAGATGCTGATGTTGCAAGTGGTGGCCGGTGCGCTGGCCGACGCGGGCTGGCAGCGCGCCCCCGCCGGCAGTCCACGTCACGGCGTGCTGGTCGGGATGGGGCTGGACCTGGACACGACGAACTACCACCAGCGCTGGGTGCTGCTCGACCGGGCGCGGCGCTGGGCGGCGGCGTTGGGGCTTGCCGCCGACGCCAAGCGTCTGGCACGCTGGATCGAACAACTCCGCGATGCCGCCGGTCCGCCGCTGGATGCCGCCCGCGTGGTCGGTTCGCTGGGCAACATCATCGCCAGCCGCATCGCCCGCGAGTTCGGTTTTGGCGGGCCAAGCTACGCGTTGTCGGCGGGTGAGGCGTCGGGCCTGCGAGCGTTGGACATCGCCGCCGAGGCGCTGCGCAACGACGAGCTGGACGCCGCCGTGGTCGGGGCGGTGGACCTGGCGGGGGAGCTGCGGGCGTTGCTGTGCAACCGGTGGGCGCGTCCATTGTCGGGCAGCGGCGTGGCGCGGGCGCTCGACGAGTCCGCGGACGGAACGCTGCCGGGAGAGGGGGCCGTCGCGCTCGTGCTCAAGCGCCTCGACGACGCGCAGCGAGCGGGCGAGCGCGTCTACGCGGTGGTCCGGGGGGCGGGCTTTGCCGGCGGCGATCAGCCGGGTACGCCGCGGCCACGAACCATGCGGCGGGCGATCGAGCAGGCTTGCGGCGAGGCGGGAGTGTCGCCCGCGGCGCTGGGGCTGTTCGAGACGCACGGCAGCGGTGTATCGGCCGAAGACGAGGCGGAACTTGCGGCCTTGGCAGACCTGCTGGACGAGGTGGCAACCGGAGACCGGGAAGCGCACGGCGAATTGCCCGCCGACGCGAACACCCGGTCCGCGACGCACGTTCGACACGTCGCCCTGACGAGCCTCAAACCCATCGTTGGCCACTGCGGGGCGGCGGCCGGGCTGCTGTCCGCGGCACGCGCGGCGCTGGCACTCCACCACCGCGTGTTGCCGGCTACGCCGAACGTGTGCCGATTGCGCGACACTGGCGGATTGTGCGGACCGGACGCGGCGCACGGGGCTCTTGAGCGGGTACATGTGCCGCGCGAGATGCAGTATTGGCTGCACGACCGCGCTGTCGGCCCACGCCGCGCTGGTGTGACGGCGATCACGCTCGACGGGTCCGCGGCGCACGTCGTGCTCGAAGAGTGTCAGTCCTCGTCTGGCGGCGGTGATCGCGCGGCGCCGGCTTGGGAGCCACGCCGAACCGCGTTGCTGGCCGTCTACGGCGAGGACACCGAGGAGCTTGGCCACGGGCTGGATGCGTTGGAGCGTTTCCTGGCCGGCCGCGGTGGGGGCGTAGAAGCCATGGCGCAAGCGTGGCACCAGGCGCAGGCGCGTCGCGGGGGCGCAGGTATCAGGGACCAGCAGAATCGGCGTCTGGCGCTCGTACTGCTGGTT
>JALSRY010000753.1 GCA_026984555.1 Phycisphaerae bacterium | reverse complement strand
TGCGACTCAGGTCGAACGCGTAGCTGGGAAAAAAGTGCGCCATCACGAATTCGTGAATACGCTCCTTGCAGGTCTGGTGCAGGTTCTGAAACTCGTGCGGCGCGGCGAACCGCTCGACGTTCAGCCCGTTGGGCAGCACCATCTCCGGCCGCCGCCCCAGGAATACCTCCGCCTCCTGCGCGGTGATCTCCGAGACCGTCGTGAACACGTCCGCCGACTGCGCCGCCGCCCGTTCGATCAGGTAGCGATGCTTGATCCCGTGCTCATCCGCGACCCGCGCCGGATCAAACGCATCCAGCCGCCCGTACAAGTCGACATTGGCCGCGCTCAGGCTGCGGCCGATCAGCGTCGCGTGCGTCGTGAAGACGGTCGGGAAATCGGCTTGTCGGTGTTCCAGCAGCGGAATCGCCGCGGCGCCTTGCCACTCGTGGCAGTGTGCCAGCATCGGCTGGCCTTCACGCCGCTCGTGGATCGCTTCGAGCAGGTCGGCGACCGAGTACCCGAACGCCACGACCTCGTCGGTGTCAGGGTCATGATCGGGCAGCGAGATGCCCAGGTCCTTCCACATGAAGTACTTCATCTCGCCGATGTGCGCCCAACGCATGCGATAGTCGATCAGCAGGACCTGCGGCCGGCCGGACACCAGCCAGCGCCCGGCATGAACCTCGATCCCGTTGTGACGCACTGCCAGGATCGCGTCGGCGATCGGCCCCTCGCACGGCACCGGCTCGAACTCGATCTGCGCCGATTGCTCGCGGTACGGGCCGATCATCCAGTAACGCTGCCCCCAGTGCCGAACGGCCGCCGGCGCCTTGCTGCGAAGCACCGTGTATATACCACCCACCTGCGAGCAGACTTCCCACGATGTCTCGAATACCCAGGGACCATCGCGCATCAGCGCCTCTCCGCGTCCGCTCAAGTGCTCACGACCACGCCGCCGCAGGCCGCAATGTACCCGCACTCGCCACCCGTTTCGAGCACCCCACGCCCGCGAGGGAGGCGATGCCAGAGCCGCGACCACGAGGGAGCGTCATGTCAGAGCCGCGACCGTGAGGGAGTGTCATGTCAGAGCCGCGACCGTGAGGGAGCGGACCATACGGGGTGGCTGCAACACGCCAAAGCGCCTCCACCGGGCGAGCACGTGTAGGGTGGGCCGTGCCCACCAAGTCGCACGCAATCCGTTACTGCGATCACCAGAATCAAACCCACCCAACCTCGCGGCCGGCCCCCGCGCCGACCGTACTACCGCGGTGCATCCAACGCCAACACCCCGACCGCCCCACGGCCGCCCCCACTGCGCGGCCCGGTGCCATTGCCCGTTCAGGCCCACGCATCTGTACTCAGCAAAACACGCCGTGCAGAAACCACCGCGGCGTATCGGGTTCGTGAAAAACCCACAACTGCCGCCCGTCCTCGGTCGCCAGCCGAAAATAATCACGCCGCACATCCGGCCCGCGCCACCAGCCCGTCTCGATCCGTTCGGGCCCCCAACTGCACGCCACCG
>JALSRY010000752.1 GCA_026984555.1 Phycisphaerae bacterium | reverse complement strand
ATTATTTCTACGCATTGGGCAAGAGCTTCAAGGATCGCGTCGAGGTGCGGCCGGACAAGCACCCCGAAATCCACCGCATGTTGCGGGTCGCCCTGAGTCGCTCGTCGAAGGCAGATGTAGGTAAACCAAAGTAGATTGTGGTGGCCTGGCTCGCTTCATATTCGTTCATCAGTATGGATCGGTCTCGATAGCGCGTTCGATGTATTCGTAGGCAGTCCGCGCGCGGGGCCTGTCCGCGCGATCGCGCCCACCCCCGCCGCCGCCGCGGCAACCGCCACTGGCCGATTGCCCTCCGGCTGATTGGCCCGCCTCGGCCGGCATCCTTCCTGACGATTCGCCACCCTGTCGGAGCGATCGTTCCGCGAACCACGCTCGAGCGACGAGAGGCCGGACGGCGTGGGCAGGTCCCCTGTGTCGTGGCCTCGCCAAGGGCGCGCGAACGACGTTGGAGGAGGCCCGCCAGCAATCCGCATGGCCGCCGACAAGGGCCGGGCTGGGGGCCGGCGGGCGTAAGTTACGCAGTGGTGGCAGGTTCGGCCATGTGGCCGAAATCAAAATCCCGCCGACGAGGCCGTTACCTTTTGGTCAAAAGCGGGTATAACACAACGCAGGCGGCAGGGCGGCGGGCCGGGAGGTCCGTCGTGGCCGCGGTCGCCGGCGCGGGCCGACAGCGGTCCGAACGTCCGGCGTGTGGCGGCGCGGGTCGGATCGGTCGTCGCCTTTGGCTGGCAAGCCAACTCCGCACGAGAGTGCCGGATGAAGTATATCGTAGGACAACTTAGGTGGGCAGCCCGGCTCGCGGGCGGCCCGGTTCCGAACCGGATTGAGGTGGTAGCATGACACCCCTGAATTCGCAGCGCCGTGTGTGGGCGCCGCTGGCGGTGGTGATGTTCGCGTGGCTCGTCGCCGGAATCGTGCTGAGCCAGGAGAAACACGCCGCTGGCCGGGCGGCTCCATCCGCCCAGGCCCCCGCTTCCACGATCAAGGCCCGGCCGGCGTCGGTCGCCGACGCGCCCCCCGCGCCGCGCAAGCCCGCCGCCTCGCAGCCGGTCAGCCGCCCCGGCAGTGAACTACGGAAACATGCGTCAACCTATCCTGCAACACAAGAGGCTCGCCAACGCCTTTCGCGGCTCAACGCGCTCAAGCAGGCCGCGACCCAGCAGACGACGCGGCCCGGGAACGCCGCTCGCAAGCCGGCCAGGACGCCTCCGCATCGGCTGACCCGCGCGGAACGCGAGAAACGCCTCGAAGAGGCCCGCGCCCGGCGCAAGGCCGCCATGCAGCGGGCGCTCGCCCGGCGGCGCGAGCAGGCGTCTCGCCCAGGTGCCACGAGCAGACCGCTGGTCACGAAACACCGGCCCGCCAGTCGCCCCGCCATGACACGCAAGTCCACCTCACCGACCGGCAAGACCGGCACGCAAGTCAAGGTCGCGCCGCCGCCCAAGCGCGCCGACGGGCGCGATTACTTCATCGCGTTCGACGGCATGCCCTGGGAGGATGTCATCACCTTCTACGCCGACCTGGTCGGCAAACCCCTCATGCCGACCGATGTGATGCTCAGCGGCGAGCTGACCTATCACAGCAAGCGGCGCTTCACCAAGCAGGAGATGCTCGATGAGCTGAATTTCCTGCTGATCGACCAGGACGCTTACGTCGTCGAGACCCCGGACTACATCTACCTGATCCCGCTCAGCGAGATCGACAAGTACCTGCCGCTGGACCGCTATTACGATTCGGTCGCCGCATTCCAGAAGGCTCACCTCCGGGACCTCGAGTTCTGCGAGGTGCTCATCCAGATCAAGGATCGCTCCGCCAAGGACATCCGCGACATGCTCAGCCCGAGCATGCCCGACTACGCGCTGCCGGTGGTGGTGGGGGATACCAACAAGATCAAGATCACCGGCCTCGCCCGCGACGTGCGGCGTTTTCTCGACCTGCTGTCGATCGTCAAGGCCGAGAAGTACGACCCGCGCACGACCAAGTTCATCAAGGTCGAGACCAACGTCCGCGAGATCGAGCGGATGGTGCGCGAGGTCTTCAACGTCAACCAGGCCCAGCGGCGCTACAACCGCGAAACCAAGAAGTTCGAAACCGTCGGCGGTGGCAGCAACATCATCATCATTCCCGACGAACGCACCAAGAACCTGATCGTCAAGGCGACCCCCGAAGACCTCAAACGCATCGAGGAGTTCGTCCGCAAGATCGACCAGAAGCCCGACATCGGCGAATTCAAGACCACGGTAATTCCGGTCCAGTACGGCAGCGCGACCGATATCGCCACGCTGCTCAACGAAATCATCCAGCAGGAGCAGGGCCGCCGCAGCCGCCTGCCCATACGCTCGACCCGTTCGCGCAGCGTCCGCGGTCGCAAGCCCACGCGTACCACGACCCGCTCACCGGCCCCCGAGGACATCATCGTCGAGGATCTCTACGAGCGGGCCAAGAAAACCGTCCGCATCGTCGCCGACTCCCGCACGAACACGCTGATCGTTTACGCCAACGACGACGGGCTCAAGCGCGTGCGCGAGATTCTCAAGCAGGTCGATCAGCCGGTCCCGGCCAACTTCAAGACCTTCGCGCTCCACCATGCCCGCGCCGAGGAGATCCAACCCACGCTCGAACAAATCACCCGCAGCATCACCGGCGCCGGTGGGCGGCGCGGGGCGCGGGGAGCGTCGATCATCGCCGACCCCGGAACCAACGCGATCCACGTGCTCGCCGACCGCGAGAACATGACGCGCATCGAACAGATCATCCACGACCTCGATGTTCCCGGCGCGGAAGATCACTGGCACTTCGTCGAACTCAAGAACATCACCGCCAGCCAGGCCGCCGGCATGATCGCGCCGATGCTTCGGACGGCCGGCGCCCCCACGGCGCGGTTCAGCCGCAGCCGGCGCGGCGGGCGGGCGGCGGCGACCTCGACCACCATTCCCCTGGACGAGGCCAATACGCTGATCGTGATCTGCTCCGACGCCGAGTGGGACAAGGTCGAGAAGATCCTCAAGATCGCCGACGAGAACGCCGTCAGCATCCGGCCCGAGATCCGCTTTTTCCCGATCGAGCACGGCAACGTACAGGGCATCGCGACGACGATCCGGCAGCTCTACGGCAACTACCAGCACCCGGTACTCGGGCGTTCGCGCACGTTCGTGGACGTGATGGGCGACAAGCTCGTCGTGCAGGGCGTGCGGCCGGCGCTGGATGAGATCGCGTCGCTGGTCAAGTCGCTGGACGTGCCGCCGGCCGAGAACCCGCTGGTCATCATCCCGCTCGAGTACGCCGACGCGACGCAGCTCGTGCAGTACGCATCGAGCCTGCTTCCGCCGGGAACGCGCGTCGGCCGGCGGGGTCGCGGCGCGGCGGGGCCCGGCGCGACGTTGACCGCGGATCCGGTGACCAACTCGCTGATCGTGCAGGCCGACAAGCTGACGGTCCAGCGCATCAAGGACTTCGCCCGCGACATGGAGACGAAGGTCGCGGCGCAGAAGCCGCAGCGGCGCTACTACACCCTCAAGAACGCGGCGCCACGCGACGTGCTCAGCGCGATCAACAGCCTGTTCTCCGGCAGCGGCGGCTACCGCCGCGGGCGCAATCCGGTCGGCACGCAGGTCAAGACCGTGATCGTCGGTAACCAGGTGGTCGTCGATGCTCCCGCGGACAAGCAACGCGAGATCGAAGCGCTCGTCCAGCAACTCGACGACCTGAGCGACAAGGGCATCACCACGTTGCTGGTCAAGATGCCCGGCGCCGACGTCCGCGCCATCGCCCGCAAGCTCAACGACGCGTTTCGCGAGCGCGTGCGACGGCAGGGGGTCACGGCTCAGTTCTCGGATGACGCCTCGACGGAGACGATTCTGGTCACGGTTTCGAAAGACGTGGCCGACGAGGCCAACCGTCTGCTGGAGGAGTACAAGGAGGCCAGCGCCGGGCTGGTGAACCAGACTACCTTCTATCAGCTCCAGAACGCCAACGCCAGCGAGGTGGCGAGCTGGCTGCGCAACGAGCTGGTCACACTGATGACCAAGAAGTTCGGTCGGGCCGCCGCCCAGCAGGTTCGGGTCACCGCCGACACGCGCACCAACCGCATCATCATCAGCGCGCCGCAGGTTGCCGTACAGGCGGCCGAACCCCTGCTCAAACAGTACGACGTACCGCAAAAGGAGTTGGCGAACGTTTCGCCGATGGTGACCGAGACCCGCAAGCTGCCCGGGCTCGACGTGGCCAACCTCGCGAACCAGCTCAACCGCGCGTGGCGCGAACGCGACCGCAGCCGGGCCGACAAACTGCGCACCACCTTCGGCTACGACCGGCTCACCGAGATGCTGATCGTCACCACGCCGAAGGACACGATGCAGGAGATCGACGAGCTGATCGCCAAGTTCGTCGCCGAGACGGAGGGCATGACGCCCGAGCAGAAGTTCATCGAGATCAAGAACGCCGACGCCAACTACATCGCCAACCAGATGCGCAACATCCTGAACGTGCGCATTTCGAGCCGGCGTGGGCGCGACATCGCCAACCGCGTGAACATCCAGGTGGATTCGCGGCTCAACCGGGTGATTCTCAACGCGCCCAAGTTCGCGATCGAGATGGCCGAAGCGTTGGTCAAGGAGCTGGATCAGCCGCCGACCGCCGAGAGCCAGCTTCAGACGATTCCGCTGGCCAACGCCGACGCGAACACGGTCTACGGCATCCTGCGGACGATCTTCAACGAGAAGATCCGGGCCCGCACGTTGTCGATCAGTGTCGAGCCGCTGACCAATTCGCTGATCGTCGGGGCCACGAAGGAGGACTTCGAGGACATCAAGCAGTGGGCCGAGAACCTCGACGCCAAGGCGACCGAGGCGGTCAGCGCCCCCGTCATCATCGAGCTCAAGAACGCGAACCCGTGGGACGTGTACCGCGTGTTGCAAACCACCTTCGTGCGCAAGGGTTATGGTCGCCGGCAGCCGCCGGGCAAGGAGATCAAGATCGAGATCGTCGCCGGGCGCAGCCTGGTCGTGCAGGCGCCCTCGGACAAGCTCAAGGAAATCAAGGAACTGGCGGCCAAGCTCGACAAGATCGGCCAGAACAGCCTCGTGGTGCGGACCTACAAGCTGCCCGGTCTGGGTACCCAGCTCAACAGCTTCGCCCGGCAGATTCAGAACGCCGTCAACAGCCAGGTCAAGGCGCGCGAGCAACGCGTGAGCATCACGGCGCTGCCGGCCGCGGACACGCTGATCGTCACCGCGGCCGAACAGCAGTTGCCCTCGGTCGAGAAGGCGATGGACCAGTTCCGCGGCATCTACAAGCCGCAGAGAATGGAGACGATCACGCTGCTCAACGCTGACGCGAATGCGGTCTACCAGGCGGTCAGCCGCGTGCTTCAGCAGAAGATCCGGGCCGGCAAGATCCAGCTCAGCGTCGAGGGCATGACCAACTCGCTGATCGTCTCCGCCAACGACGAGGACATGAAGGATCTCAAGGACTGGGTTCAGAAGTTCGACCAGGCCGCTGCCGAGGCGATCGTTCCGCCGCGCATTTTCGAGCTCAAGAACGCCAACCCCTGGGAAGTTCGCAGCGTGTTGAACACGACGTTCCTCCAGGGTGGGGCCGCGCGTCGGCGGCGGGGCATGGAAATCCGCTTCGACGTCGTCGGCGGGCGCAGCGTACTTGTCCGCGCCCCGGCCGACAAGATGAAGCAGATCGAAGACCTCATCAAACGCCTCGACGAGATGGTGTCGAACAAGGCCGAAGTACGCACGTTCAAGGTCGCCGGCATGGGCACCAAGCTCAGCGACTTCGCCCGGCAGATCGAGCGTTCGGTCAACTCGCAAGTGCAGGCCCGCGACCGCCGCATCTCGGTCGCGGCGTATCCCCCCGCGGACGTGCTGATCGTCACCGCCCAGCGTGACCAGTTCGACATGATCGCCAAGGCGATGGACGAGTTCCGAGGCATCTTCAAGCCCGGTCGCATCGAGACGATCTCTCTCAAGAACGGCGACGCCAACGCGGTCTACAACGCCCTGCGCAGCGTGCTCCAGCCCAAGATGCGGGCCGGCAAGATTCAGATCAGCGTCGAGGGGCTGACCAATTCGCTGATCGTGATGGCCAACGACGAGGACATGAACGAGCTCAAGGCGTGGGTCAAGAAGTTCGATCAGGCTGCCGCCGAGTCCGTCTCGCCCCCGCGCATCTTCGAGCTCAAGAACGCCAACCCCTGGGAGGTCCGCAACGTGTTGAATACGACCTTCCTGTCCGGTGGTCGCGGCCGGCGGCAGGGGGGTAAGGAAGTACGCTTCGACGTGATCGGCGGCCGCAGCGTGGTCGTGATGGCGCCCGCCGACAAGATGAAAGACATCGAGAAGTTGATCCACCAACTTGACGAGGTGGGTGCCAACAAGGCCGAGGTGCGCACCTACGAGCTGGCCGGACTCGGCAGCCGGATCAACGAGTTCGCCCGCCAGCTCCAGACGGCGCTCGACCGCCAGCGCAGCGGCCGCGAGCAGCGCATTTCGATCACGGCATACCCGCCGGCGGACGCGCTGATCGTCGCGGCTCGCAGCGATCAGTTCGAGCAGGTCGAGCAGATGATGGAGCAGCTTCGGCCGTTGATGCAGGTCGCCAAGAGCAAGACGGAATTCTTCGAGCTCAAGTACGTGGACGCCAACCAGATCGTCAACCTCGTCCGCGACCTCGTTCAGAAGCGCAGCCAGGCCCGCGGCAAGCGCGGCTCGCAGGACTTCAGCGTCTCGGCGGATCCGCGCACCAACCGCCTGATCGTTTTCGCGCCCGAGTCCATCCTGCCCGACGTGCGCGAGGTCGTCAAAGAACTCGATGTCGAGGTCGAGGACACCGGCGTCACCACGATCGAACTCAAGTACGCCGACCCGTGGGAAACGCGCAACGTCATCAACGACATGTTCGGCAACCGCGGCAGCCGCCGCGGACAGTCGCAGACCGAACAGGTCTACGTCACCGTTTCCAACAATACGCTGATCGTCAAGGCACCGCCGAAAAAGCTCGAACAGGTCAAGAAATTCGTCGCCCAGATCGACGCGCCCAACCCCAACGAGCTACAGATCAAGCTCTACGAACTCAAGGTGCTCAACGCCCAGGACGTTTCCCGGCAGGTGCAGATGTTCCTCGCGGGCATCGGCGGAAACTACCGCCGGGGCGAGATGCGCCCCGGGGCGTTTGC
>JALSRY010000751.1 GCA_026984555.1 Phycisphaerae bacterium | reverse complement strand
ACTCCGGCGAAGACCATGCGGACGAGCGTGGCGGCCTGGGGATCGAGGCGTTGGTCGGGGGGAAGCCAGCCGTGTCCCATCCCTTGCTTGCTCAGGAGCAGCCCCCCAGCCTGGCACGCCGCCGCCAGCGCCGCCAATGCCAGACCGAGCCCGCGGTGCGCGGGAAAACCGCTCGCGGCGCCGCGAGCGTTTGCGTCGGCAGCACCCGGCTCCGCTTGCGCCGGGAGTTGTCGTACATCCGGCTTGTTGGCCGGCGGGCGTTCGAGCACGACCCACGCCACCCCGGCGATAACCATCGCCATCCCGACCCACGCCACGCCGTGCAGGACTTCCCCCAGCGCCAGATAACCGAACAGGGCTGCGAACAGCGGGGAAGTGGTCATCACGAGCATGGCGATCCGCGGGCCGACATGCAGAAAGGACGTGAACAGGGCCTGGTCGCCGATGGTGAGGCCGACGATGCCCGAAGCCGCGAGCAGCAACACCTGTCGCGTGGAAGCTTCGGGCAGCCAGGTTCCGGCGAGCAGGCGGTGGGTTATCCCGAGCAAGACCACCGCCAGCGCGATACGCGTGCCGTTGACGGTGGTGGGGCCGATGCGCCGTCCCGCCGCGGTGAAGAACAGGGATGTCGTGGTCCACAACAGGGATGTTGCCACTCCCGCGGCGGGCCCGATGTAGGCGGTCAGCTCTTGCAGCATGGGAGATCCGGGGGGCGGGGCGCTGTGCCCGCAGTACGGCGACGCCGACGGTTCATGCGATATACTGAACGTGCGAACGCGAACGGGTCGCGGGTGTTGCGCCGCCATTGCCGCGCACGGGTTGCTCGCCAGCGTGGAACGCTATGGGAACCAGGCAACGAAATCAACGGGTGTCGAGGTCGGTGCCGGAAAAGAATCACGCGCAGGCAGACGCGAAGGGCAGGGGGGCACTGCTCACCGGCTGCGTGCTGCTGGCGGTCTGTGTCGGCGCAGCAGCCATGCTGTCACTCGAACACCTCATGGGCATCAGCCTGCCCGGTTGCGGCCAGGGGAGTCCCTGCGCGGAGGCGGCCGCCAGCGCGTGGGGCCGAGTTCCCGGAATGGGTTGGCCCGTGGCCTACCTTGGCCTGGCCTGGTTTGTGGCGATGCTGGTGGCCTGGCTCCTCGGCGGCGGGCGGCTCGGCGCTGCGCGCAATCTGGTTCGGCTCGGCGCCGTCGCATCGGTCGGGTTTATCGCGGCGATGGTCGTGGGCGGATACTTGTGCAACTACTGCCTCGTGACGCACGTCGCGAACCTGTTGTTCTGGCTGCTGGTCGAATGGCGCGGGGCGGCGGAAGCCGCGCCCCGGCGCGGGCTCGTCAGCGGGGTACTCGTTTTCGTCGCGGTGACGGGACTGGTCGGGGTGGCGGATCAGCGTGAACATCGCGCCGCGACGGCGCGGGCTGAAACCAAGCTGGCCGGCTCGCTCGAACGCCTCACGGGTGCCACGGCCACGTCGCCGGCCGAGCCGCCGACCCAGACGCGCGTGG
>JALSRY010000750.1 GCA_026984555.1 Phycisphaerae bacterium | reverse complement strand
CGAAGTTGACCGGGCTGGTCAGTTGCGAGGCGAGCAGCTCGCGCGCGCGCCGCGCGCCGCGCGGATACGGCTCGCCGGTCACGTTCGCGAAAACGGGAACGCGCCCGCGCTCCAGCGTGATCTCTTCGAGCGCCGCGCGGAAACGCTCCTGCGCCGGTGCCATGAACTTGCTGTGGAACGCCGCCGAAACGGCCAGCATTTTCGTGCGCCAACCACGCTGGCTACACGTGCGGGCGATTCTGTCGACCGCCTTGCGCATACCAGAGATGATCGCCTGGGTCGGGCTGTTGCGGTTGGCGAGCGCTACGTCGTCGGTCGTACCACAGAGCAGCGTTTCGATTTCTTCGAGCGGGGCCTGGATCGCGAGCATCGCGCCGTCGGCGACCTCGCGGGCCTCGGCCATCAGCCGGCCACGCAAGGCAGCCAGTTTGCGCAGCGCCTGGTCGCCCAAACGCCCCGCTGCACGCAGCGCAACCAGCTCCCCGAAACTGTGTCCGCAGGTGAAGTCTTCCTTGACGCCGAATCGCCTGAGCACCCGCAGCATCGCCAGGCTGACCGCTCCCAGCGCCGGCTGCGTCACTTCGGTCTGCGTCAGGGTCTGCTCCTGTGCGCGGCGCTCGTCCTCGGCGAACGTCGGCTGCGGGTAGATGCGCTCTGCCAGCCCCGGTGCGTCCGCGTCGGCCTCGACAATCGCATCGAGCGCCTCGGGAAAATGGCACACCAGGTCGCGTCCCATGTTCACGTACTGGCTGCCCTGTCCCGGAAACAACAACGCCACCGCGCCGGGCTTCTCCCCCGTGCCGAAATAGACGTTGGGCAGATGCCAGGGCTGTGAAGCGCCGTTGCGCTCCAGTGCGACGAGTGCATCGTCGACAAGCCTGCCCAGGTCGCCGTGGTATTCGTGGACGATAATCAGGCGGCACGGAGCAGACGCCTGAAACGTGGCCCGCGATAGCGCCGCCCGCGCGGCCAGCTCGACCCCGCCCAGTCCTTGGGCTGCCGCGTGCTTCCACTCGTCCAGCGTGCTGCGCAGCGCCGCCGCGTCGGAAGCACACAACGCGATGATCTCCACCGAGCCGTCCCAGGCCGGCTCGCGCCTTGCCGCCGCGGGTTCCTCGAGCACGGCGTGGAAGTTGCTCCCGCCGAACCCGAACGAGCTCACCGCGGCACGGCGGGGATGATCCGCGCGCGGCAGCCAGGGACGCGTCTCCGTATTGATGTAGAAGGGGCTGCCGTCCAGAGCGAGCTTGGGGTTGGGGGCATCGACCTTGATCGTCGCCGGCAGAACGCGGTGGTACAACGCCAGGATGGCTTTGATCATGCTGGCAGCGCCGGCGGCGGCTTTGGTGTGTCCGATCTGCGACTTGACCGAGCCCAACGCGCACCAGCGACCATCCCCGGCGGCCTCGCGGTAGACCTTCGCGAGCGCCTCGAACTCGACCACATCGCCGACTTTCGTGCCGGTGCCGTGGGCCTCGACGAGCTCGACCGTGACCGGATCGACATCGCTGATCTCATACGCCGCCCGCAACGCCCGAGCCTGCCCTTCGGCCAGCGGGGCGTAAATCGACTGGCTGCGGCCGTCGCTCGACGTGCCGATCCCCCTTAGCACGGCGTAGATGCGGTCGCCGTCGCGTTCCGCGTCGGCCAGCCGCTTGAACACCATGATCCCCACACCCTCCCCCAACACCGTTCCGTCGGCATCGGCGGAAAACGCTCGGGCATCGCCGGTTGGCGAAAGTGCCTGCGCCTTGTGAAAGCACATGAACATGAAAATGTCATTGAGCGTGTCCACCCCACCCGTGAGCACCATGTCCGCCCGGCCGGCGGAAAGCTCCATCGCCGCCAGGTGCGCCGCGCTCAGCGAACTCGCACACGCCGCATCCACCACGCAATTCGTGCCGTGCAGGTCGAGCCGGTTCGCGATCCGCCCCGCGACCACGTTGCCCAACAGACCGGGAAACGAACTCTCCTGCCACTGCACGTAACCGGCGGCGATGCGCTCGACGACCTCGTCGGCCACCTCGGCGGCAACACCGGCCTCCCGCAGCGCGCGACGCCACAGCGGATGCCCCAGCCGCGCCCCCAAGGGCAAGACCAGCTCCTGCGTGCCCGTGACGCCGAGGATCACGCTCGTGCGGCTGCGATCGAAGTCGCGGCCGTTGTCGTAGCCAGCGTCGCGCAGGGCACGCTTGGCCACCATCAACCCGAGCAACTGGGCCGTGTCGGTGGCTTCGAGCACCGTCGGGGGGATGCCGAACTCGACCGGGTCGAACGTCGTCGGCGGGATGAAGGCTCCGCGGCGGCACTTGATGTAATCGCCGGTTCCCGGCTCGTCTACGCAATAGTCGCCGGCGTTCCAATACCCCGTGGGGACGTCGGTGATGCCGTCGTCGCCGTTGCGAATCGTCCGCCAATACTCGTGGAGCCCCTGCGAGTTGGGCAGCAGGCAGTCCATACCGACGATTGCGATCGGCTCGTGTTGTTTGGTATCGCTCATGCGGGTTCCACTTGCCGCCCGGAGGGGGAGGACATTGCACACAGCTCCATCGTATTGTCGTCGCGGTCGAGCAACGGCGCCAACGCCGCCCGCGACCGCGGAACGAACGACCGGGCCGCCGGTGGCGGGGACACGCCCTGCGCCGCGAGCCAGTGCGCTCGCGTCAACGCCGCGGCACCGACCAGGAGGTTGAGCGCGACCGTCGCCACATCGCGGTGTTCGGGACGTTCGAGGTACGTGCCGCGTACCCATTCGTTGAACGCGCCCATCGCGGGACCGCACCAGACCTGGTAATCCATGACGCGCTGCGGATCGCCGGCGATGGCCCAGTGTGACGCCTGTCCCAGGTACCAGCGAAAAACGAGGGCCATGCGGTGTTTCGCGTCCCGTTCGGCCCGCTCGACCTGGGCCGGATCGCGCCGGGCGAAAAACGCGCGCGTCTGGCGCCACACCTCATCCAGCGGCATCCCGAAAATCGTCGTCTCCAATTTGTGCCGCAGCTCGGGCGGAAGCTCGTCGAGACTGCCGAACGCCCGGTACACCTCGAAAAGTTTGCGCGCCCGAATGGCGAACATCGTGCCGCGCTTGAGCACCTGCACCTGCACACCCATCTCGAACATGTCGGCCGCCGGCGCCATCACGACGTCGGCCTGCGACGCCTCGGTCAGCATTTGCCGAACCACATCCGACGTGCCCGACTCGACACAAGCCTGGTTGATTGTACCGGTGAGCACGTACCCGGCGCCCATCGCGAACGCCGCCGCCGTCGCCGCGGGCGTGGCGATCCCGCCGGCGGCCCCCACGCCGAACCGGTGGCTATCACCAAACCGCTCCTGATACTCGTCGCGCAGGGCCAACATCGTGGGCAAGAGTGCCAGCGCCGGCCGGTTGTCCGTGTGCCCGCCCGAATCGGCCTCCGCCGTCAGGTCATCCGCCATCGGCACACGCCCCGCCAACTCGGCCTGATCGGCCGTGATTTCCCCCCGCCGAAGCAAAGCCGCGACCATCGCCGCCGGTGGGGGGCTGAAAAAACGCCGGGCGACCTCGACCCGCGAAACCTTGGCAATGACGCGGTTGGTCGCGAGAACGCGTCCGTCCGGCCCCGGCCGCAAGCCCGCGACGCGGTAACGCACCAGCGGCTCGCTCAGATTGATATACGCTGCCGCACTGACCAACCGCACGTTTCGCCGCAAGTACAGATCGACGACCGCGGCTTCGTGCCGTGGTTCCGCGGGGTCATAGATGAGGTTGAAACCTGCGGGAAACTCCCCGCCACCAGAACCCACCGGCTCGCCGACCGGGCCGGGACACCCGCCGGCCCGCTGAATCTCGTCGATCGCCTCGGCAATGCGCTCCAAACGCAAACCAGCAGCGCCAAAGAAACCCAACATCCCCGCCCGCCCCAGCGCGACGACCATCCGCGCGGAGGCGATACCGTGAGCCATCGCGCCCCCGACATAGGCGTACCGGACGCCATAGCGCTGGCGAAAGCTCGCCTCCCCCAATTGTTCGGGGCACAGCACCGGCACGCACGCACGCAGCGGGTACGTCTCGCCCGGGTGGTTTCTCAGCATGTCACTCGCGGGGCTGCCGCCGAGCAGTGCGCAACCCTCCTGGGCGACCGCCAGCCGATCACCGACATCGACCACAAACACCGGGGCGCCGACCCGCGACAGCGCATCGGCCAGCGCGGCCGACCCGGTTTGGAGCCGGCGGACATCGCCGACCCACACGCCAGCCGCGTCGGATCGAACACGAGAAACGGATTTTGTGGCAGCTTTCGCGGGCACTCGGAGTTTCGCCGATGACCATCTCGCTCGGAGCCGGCGGGCGCACACTCCACCCGCCGGGCGCCGGGCCACCATAGGCCCAGCCGCCGCTTCACGCGGACCCCGTATTCGAGCAGCGTACTATAGCACGGAATGGGGCGGGACGAACCATCCTGCGCGGCGTACCGAGGAAAAAAGGCGTCACCGACCCGCGGCGACGTGACGTCGTTCGAGCCCCCCGGTGCGGGAACCGTCACCCGGCGAATCACCCGGTGCGGCGGCGGCGTGGTCGTCCCACGACCCGCGACGATCCCTACCAAAGAACCGGGCCGGCGCCGCCGCGATTGCTCGCGGGTCGCCGGCCCCACTCCTCCTGTAGCTCGTGAAGCTCTCTGTCGCCCCGAGACAACAGCAGGTGTCGCGTTACCGACCGAAGTCGGCCAACATCGCGGTCCGCTCCTTTCTCCGCCGGAACCGCCGGGCGGTGGTCGCTGGTGCGTGGTCAACCACCGCGATTGGTTTTTCCGCACGCCCTTCGGATGCCCGCAACGGCCGAGAAATCGGCGTCGGGCGGAATTGGTCTCACTTCGCAGCGTGCACGCTCCCGGTCCGAAGACCCTGCACGCCCGTGGCTATCTCATCTTTCCCCCGAAACCGGTATAGGTCAAAGAGAAGTTTTTCGGGACGGCCGTATCGCTTCGGTGCATGGGATTGTATCGGACGTTTAGCGAAAAACGACCATGCCGCCCCGCGCCGCACCATTCCCATCCCCCCGCCCCTGCCTGCGTTCTACTCCCCCGGCTTACCAGGTGCCAAGCACCTTCTCAGCCAAGTCGTGCGGCATCGCCTCGTAACGCAGCGGTTCCATCGAGTAGCTCGCCCGGCCCTGCGAAAGCGAACGCATGTGCGTCGCGTAGCCGAACATCGTCGCCAACGGAACCTCGCACGTGATGACGTGATTGTTGCCGCGCATGGTGGTCGAGGTGATGATCGCTCGGCGGGTCATCAGATCGCTGTTGATGGCGCCGAAATACTCTTCGGGCGTGACGATCTCGGCTTTCATGATCGGTTCCAGCAGGACTGGACCGGCCTCGGCGAGCGCCTTTTGCACCGCCATCGACGCGGCGCTCTCGAAGGCCAGTTCCGACGAGTCCTCGGGGTGTTCCTGCCCCCCGAGCAACGTGACCTTGACGTTGATGAGCGGGTACGAACCCAGCACGCCGCTCTCGGAAGCGTCGCGAGCCCCCTGCTCGATCGCGGGAATGAACGCCGAGCGGATCTCGTCACCCTCCAGCGCGTTGACGAACAGGAAGGGTTCCTCGCCCGGTTCGGGTTCGAACGGTTCGACGCGCATCCGCACGATTGCAAACTGGCCGCGTCCGCCCGTCTGACGCACGAAGCGTCCCTCGGCTTCGGCGCTGCGCGTGATCGCCTCGCGATAGGCGACGCGCGGCCGACCGACCCGCACGGGCACGTTCAGGTCACGCTCCAGTCGGTGGCACATCACCTCCAGATGCAGCTCGCCCATGCCCGAGATGATCATCTGCCCGGTTTCCGAGTCGGCCTTGAAGTCGAACGTCGGGTCGCTGCGCGAAAGCATGTACAAGGCGTTGAGCAGCTTGTCGCGGTCGGCCGACGATTGCGGCTCGATCGCCATGCCGATCACCGTCTCCGGGAAGTCGATCCGCTCGAGCAACACCGCCCCGCGGGTCTCGCACAACGTGTCACCTGTCACGGTGTCTTTCAGCCCCGTCGCCACGACGATATCGCCACAATAGGCCTTGTCGATCTGCTCGCGGCGTTTGGCGAACATCCGGTAGAGCCGCGGCACGTTCTCCTTTTTCTTCTTGCCGACATTGAGCAGCCGCGACCCCGCCTTGAGCACGCCGGAATAGACCCGCACATAGTGCAAGTCGCTGTGGGCGTCGGCGACGACCTTGAACACCAGCGCGGCCAGCGGCTCGCCCGGATCGCACTTTCGCCGGATCGTCCGCTCCGGGTTGTGCGGGTCGATGCCCTCGATCGGCGGAACATCGAGCGGCGAAGGAAGAAAATCGCACACCGCGTCGAGCACCGCCTGTACCCCGACATACTTCAGCGCCGAACCGCAAAGCACCGGCTGGCAACGCAGCGAAATCGTACCGTGGCGCAACCCGTGAATCAGTTGTGCCTCGTCCAGCGTCTCGTGCTCCAGGTAATACTCCATCAGATCGTCGTCGAGCTCGGCGACCTTCTCCTCCAGCCAGTGCCGCCGCTGGCGTGCCTCGGCTTCGAGCTCCGCCGGAATCGCTCCGACGTGCTTCTTGGTGTCCTCCCCGGTTCCGGTGAAGGTGCAGGCCTGCATCGCAATCAGATCCACATAGCCCGCGTAGCTGTTTTCCCGGCCGATCGGTATCTGGATCGGCAGCGGATTCGCGCCCAACCGCTCGCGGATGGACTCCACCGCCCCTTCAAAGTCCGCTCCCGTCTTGTCCATCTTGTTCATCAGGCAAATACGCGGTACGCGGTACTTGTTCGCCTGGCGCCAGACCGTCTCCGACTGCGCTTCGACCCCCTCCTTCGCATCGAACACCACCACCGCCCCGTCGAGCACCCGCAGGCTCCGCTCCACCTCGGCGGTGAAATCCACATGCCCGGGCGTGTCGATCAGGTTGATCCGGCAATCACGCCACGAGAGCGACACCGCGGCACTGTAGATCGTGATGCCACGCTCCTGCTCCTCGCTGTCGAAATCGGTCACCGTCGTGCCTTCGTCCACCTCGCCCATGCGATGGATCGTCCCGCTGTAATACAACAGCCGCTCGGTGGTCGTGGTCTTGCCGGCGTCGATGTGCGCAGCGATACCGATGTTGCGGATCTTCGATAAGTCTTCCATGGGCCTGCTCGCTTTGCGACTTCCGCTCACACGCGGCCCCGCGGACCACGGCGCGGAC
>JALSRY010000749.1 GCA_026984555.1 Phycisphaerae bacterium | reverse complement strand
AAGCAGGTTCGACCACACCGGCGACCGAGGCGGGAGGCGTCGGCCACGCGTTTGCCGGCGTTTGCAACGGGTACGGTGGATACTTGCCGAACGTCCCGGCCCCGGGCTGGTCATAGATGTTTCGCAGGGGGTCTTCGGTGGCGAACTGCTCGAGCGCCAACCTGACGTTCTGCATGATCTGCTGCGTATTGCGCACTTTCTGTTGGCGGATGGCTTTGCTGGCGACGCCGATCACCAGGGCGATCAGCAGCGCCAACACGCCGATGACCACGAGCAGTTCGATCATCGTAAAGCCGCGTGTCGCTCGGCGGGGTCGCAAAGTGTTCATGCCGGTCGCCATCCTAGTGCTGGTGCGAGAGGTCTTCGGCGCCGTTGTGGGCGAAGTTGGCGATATCGTCCGCGGTTCCGAACTTGCCGTCGGCTCCCGCACTGATCAGCAGGAAGCTGTCGGGGTTATGCGGCCAGACGCGAGCCTCGATGTCGTGATTGCGGATGTAGTGTGCAAAGCCCTTCGGTGGGTTGTTCGTGTTGAACGGGGCGGTTCCGTCCCAGACGAGCTCGTGCATCTTGTCCTGGTTGTACTGGTCGGCGCGGAGCAGGAGGGGGTCTTCGTGGATACCGCCCGGGGGCGTCGCCCCGAGTTGCGTGGCGTTGGACGCGAGCAACAGGCCATTGTCGAGGAAGTGGTACACGCCGCGGTTCTGGGGATCGATTCCGTTGGGCGTCGGGTCGGCGATGGTCTGTCCGGCCGGGTCCGCCCGCCAATACAGGATCGGGCCGCCGAAAGCGTCAACGAACATGGGGTACTTCCGCGCCGGTGCGGCGATTCCCACGCTCTTGGCCGCCTTGCGTTCGGCTTCGATGACATAGGAGCCGAACTCGTCGCTCCACGGCGTCACCTCGGTCTTGGAGAGGTCCACGAACGGGCCGGAGCGGGGGTGCAGCGGCTCACCGCTGGCCTTCAATGCGTATGCACCGGACTGGCTGGGCTCGTCGCCGTTGTTCTGGTTATCGGTGTCCAGCGACCAGAAGCGTGTGTTGGGTCGGAAGGTCTTGAATCCCGGCGTGCCGAGCAGGTCCGCTCCCGCGAGCGCCCAGACCAGCAGGCCGGCGCCGCTGATGTTGGTCGGGGCGGTGGCACCGGGATGCCCGGGCTGGGGGACGACGGCGGTGTACTGGATCTGTCCTCCCCGCTTGTAGTCCGGAGCGGATGGGGGATAGAGCCCCCCCACCTGCTGGTCGGCCTTGAAGGTTTCCAGGCCGGTCGAGAGGGTACCGATCATCGCCTTGACGGCGGTGTTTTTCGCAGTCGTGCGCACCTTGCTCACGGCGGGGACCAGGATCCCGATCAACAGCGTGATGATGGCGATGACGGTAAGCAGCTCGACGAGCGAGAAGCCCGCCCGTTGCCGGCAGTTGAAGGCTGGACGATTCATGATGATGACTCCTGCGGCGGCCGGGGGTTTCGCAAGAGTGCGACACGGCGGCCGCCGATCGCGATCAGTTGTGTTCGAAGTTGGCGATGTCGTCGCCGGTGCCGTATACGCCGTCGGCTCCTGCCGAAATCAGCAGGAAGGTGTTGGGGTTGTGTGGTTGCAAGAGGCCGCGTCCGTTCGATTGCGCGGTGTTGTCGAAGACGTTTTGATCGCACACGAAGGCGGCGAAGGTCTTGGGATCGGGCCAGGTATCCTGGTCCTTGACATACCCGAGCGTTCCGAGCGGGTGGCGATAGTTCGCCGGGTCGGCCTGTGCTCCGGTCAAGTCCCAGCCGGGGCCTGTGACCGGATAGCGTCCGTCGTTGCCGTCCGATCCGGTGAATGCGGCGTTGTCGGACTGGTCGTACTTGCCGATGGTAAAGTTGCTCCCGGGGGTGCCGGTGGTGAACGGCGGCTTGACGCCGGGGGTGGCGGCATAATAGAGGATGGGGTATTCGAACTGATCCACGTAGAAGGGGATGAACTGGTTGCTCCAGATCGAGCCGCCCCCGTTGCCGCCGGCGCCGTTGGAGACGAGCAGGCTTGGGATTCCCGTAACGTCCTGGTTTTCCTCGATGACGCGGTTGACCGAGCGCACCTGCTTGCCGTCAGGGTCGGCATAGGGGCCGTTGCGGGTGTAGGAGCGGCTCTGGTTGGCGGGCAGTCCGTACCATTCGAGCCAGTCGTTCTGGTCGATCTTGTCATCGCCGTTGGCGTCGTTCTTGACGGTGGGGTTCACGTATCCCTGGCTGTCGGGGCCGCTGAGCTGGAGGGTGAGCCACTGCGCCCCGGCCAGGGGGATCTGGGCCGCCTCGCCCTCGAACGGGTTGTAGCCGCGTGATTGCGGGTAGGCGCCGAAGTCTCCGTGGAACATTTCGCACCCGTCGCCGATCGACTTGATGATCGCGGCGGTGGCGGTTTCCTTGGCCTGTTTTCGAACTGACGACAAAGCCGGGATGAGAATGCCGACCAGCAGGACGATAATGGCGATCACCGTCATGAGCTCGACGAGCGTAAAGCCCGGCCGGCGGAGGAATGAACGATCCTGCATGGGTAAGCCCCTTTTCTGGAAACTGTCCGCGCTGCGGGACATCAACTCGTCAACCCCTGGATCAGGTGAATCATCGGCATGTACAACGCCACGACAATGAAACCGACGATCCCACCCAAGACGACCACCATAATCGGCTCGAGCAGGCTGACCAGCGAGGCGACCAGGGTATCCACCTCGTCGTCGTAGGTGTCGGCCACTTTATACAACATTTTGTCCAACTCGCCGGTCTCCTCGCCGACATCCACCATGTTGACCACGAGGGAGTCCACGCATTTCGAGGCGCGCAGGGGGTTGGCGAACGAGTCCCCCTCGCGGATGGAGTCGTGGACCTTGCCGAGCATACTCGCGTAGACCTCGTTGCCGGTCGTGTCGCGCGTGATCTTGAGGGCTTCGAGGATCGGCACGCCAGCGGCGATCAGCGTTCCGAGCGTCCGCGCGAACCGCGCGATGCCGGACTTCGATACGATCTTGCCCATGACGGGAATCTTCAACGCGATCATGTCGAGGACGTACCGGCCGATGTAGGCCTGGCGTATGAGCTTGTAAATCCCCCAGATCAACAGGGGGGAGAGGACGATCACGAGCCAGCCGGGAGGCGAACCCTTGATGAGCCAGTTGGAAATCTTGATCAGGAGGTTCGTAATGGCCGGCAATGTGTCTACGCCGAAATCGGCGAAAATGTCGCGGAACTTGGGCACGAGAAAGATGATGATCAACAGCGTGATGGTCGATGCGATCGTGATGACGACCGTGGGGTAGATCATCGCACCGATGACCTTGCTCTTGAGTTTCTGGGCTTTTTCGAGGAACTCGGCCAGGCGTTGGAGAATCACGTCGAGCACGCCACCGGCTTCGCCGGCCGCCACCATGTTGCAATACAGGCGGTCGAAGACTTTGGGGTGCCGGGCGAGCGCCTCGGAAAGCGTGGCCCCGCTTTCGACGTCCTCGCCTACTTGTTTCAGCACGTTCTTGAGCAAGCCGGGTTTTTGCTGCTGTTCGAGGATCTTGATGCTGCGCAAGATGGGCAAGCCGGCATCCTGAAGGGTCGAGAGCTGGCGTGTAAGCTGCGTAAGGGTCTTGGTGGAAACCCAGCCGAAACCGGTTCCGGCCGCTTTGCGCTTCTTCGGACCGCCGCCTTTCTTGGCGCCGATCCGCTTCTTGCCGCCCTTTTCGACCACCTTCGTCGGAAAGTAGCCCAGGCTCTTGACCTTCGCGACGGCCTCCTCCTTGGTCGGGGCCTCGACCTCGTCCTTGACCTCCTGCCCCGCCGCATTCAGCGCCTGGTATTGAAAAACAGCCATGCAATACGCCTCCCACAGCAATTATCAGTCGTTCTACTGTCGCCGGCGCGCGTTCCATGCACGCGAGTCCCGCGACGAGCAGGCGCTGAATATTATTCGCGGCCCAAGGTGGCCCGGCAACGCCGGGGAGGAAATCACACCTCGGCGCCCCGATGCAACCGGCTCGATACGGTCACAACGCCGGCTGCTCGCCCCCCAGACACACGCAACATCTTATCGCATAGCAAGTTACTGTACACCAAGCCGGTCAGGACCGCGAGCCCCGACGCGTCGTGTCGCCGTCGCCACTCCGCCCCGCGCCTCTCCCGGCCGCGACGGTGGAGGTGGCACTAGTCGGTATCTTCGGCAAGCGTTTCGCGCACCACCTCGTCGATGGTCGTGACCCCGTCGTAAATGGTCAGCAAACCCGCCTCGCGCAACGAGCGCATGCCGCGTTTCCGGGCCTCGGCCCGCAGGACGGCGGTCGAGGCCGAGCGCATGATGAGGTCGCGCAGCTCGTCGTCGAGCACCATGATCTCGTAGAGCGCCTGGCGACCGCGGTACCCGGTGTTGTTGCAATAGTCGCAGCCCTTGCCGAAATAAAACACCCGGTCCGCCACATCTTCCGGGAGCAAGCTGAGTTGCATGAGCTGGGCTTCGCTCGGCTGATACTCTTCCTTGCAGTTGAGGCAAATCCGGCGGACGAGCCGCTGGGCGATGATGGCCTCGAGGGTGGCGGTGAGCAGGAACGGTTCGAGCCCGAGGTCGAGCAAGCGTGCGATGGAGCTCGGGGCGTCGTTGGTGTGGAGCGTCGAGAAGACCAGGTGGCCCGTAAGTGATGCCTGGACGGAGATTTGCGCCGTTTCGAGGTCGCGGATTTCGCCGACGAGGATGATGTCGGGGTCTTGGCGGAGGAAGCTGCGCAAACATCTCGCGAAGGTGAGCCCGATTTCAGGCTTGACCTGGCACTGAACCATTCCGTCGATGTCGTACTCGACGGGGTCTTCGCTGGTCAGGATCTTGACCTCGGGCTTGTTGAGTTCCCGCAGTGCCGAGTAGAGGGTGGTGGTCTTCCCGGAGCCGGTCGGTCCGGTGACGATGACGATGCCGTGCGGTTTCTTGATGAGTTGCCGCACCACGCCGAGCTCTTCCTCGCGAAAGCCGAGCTGTTCGAGATCGAGGTTGACCTGGGCGCGGTCGAGCACGCGGAGGACGACGCTTTCCCCGAACATCGTGGGCAGCACGCTGACGCGCAGGTCCACCGGCCGGCCCTCGACAAGCAGCTCGATTCGTCCGTCCTGGGGGATGCGGCGTTCGGCGATGTCGAGATTGGCCATGACCTTGATGCGTGAGGCGATGGCCATCGCGACATGCTTGGGCGGGGGGACCATTTCGAACAAGACGCCGTCGATGCGGTAGCGCATCTTGAACTCGTCCTCGAAGGGCTCGAAATGGACGTCGGAAGCCTTGTCGCGAATCGCCTGGAGGAGCACGAGATTGACGAGTTTCTTGACCGGCGTGCTTTCGGCCATTTCCTTGAGGCTGTCGAGGTCGATCGATTCGCCGCGGCCCTCGTACTTGGCGAGGTCGGCGTCTTCGCTGATTTCGGAGATCAGCTCGTTGATCGTCTCGGCCTGCTCCTCGGGGTAGAAGCGGTTGAGCGCCTCGTTCATGTCATCGGCGGTGGTGATGCGGGCGATGACATTGAACCCCATCAGGGTCTTGAGGTCGTCGGTGGCCTGGAAGTTGTCCGGGCTGTCGAGGGCGATGCCGAGCGTGTTCGTTTCACGGTCGTAATCGGTCGGCACGATGCGGTAGGAGTGGGCCATCTGGGACGGGACGAGGTCGATCACGCTCTGGTCGATGTCGATGTCGCCGAGCGCGATGGACTCCATGCCCATCTGGGCGGCGAGCGCCATGTTGACGTCCGCCTCTTGCACGTAGCCCAGCTCGATCAGTAGTTGTCCCAGTGGTCCGCGTTTTTTTTTCTGGAGGTCCAGCGCCTCGGAAACCTGGGCACGCGTCACCTTTCCCATCTTGATGAGGATCCGCCCCAGCGGGCGCCCCTTGAGCTGCGAGATGGGCGGCATGTCTTTTTGTTGGGCCATCCACGGCACTCCTTCCAAACAGCCGGCCCATTATACGGCCGTCGCGGTGCGCGACAAACGCCGATGTGAACGCCTGCGTGCGAAGCGCGCCGTGTTTGGGGGATGGCCATGTACGCTGACGTGAAAAAGGGCAACACGGGCGAAAGGCCCATGTCGCCCCGAACGGAAAACCCGCTGTGGTTTCTGGAAGGGGTGGCGCCGCGCCGCCTGCTGTTTGGCCGGGCGGCTCAGGCCCCCATGCCGTTGACGAATCCCTCGATCGCGCCCTGGAAGTCGTAGTCCCCGAACAGCTCCATGACGCTATCGGGAATCACGAGGTCGTTGACGGTGGAGGGATCGGCCTGAACCTGCTCGACGAGGTCCACGATTTCCTGCACCGAGTTGAGGTCGTTGGCTTGCACGAAATCGACGACGGCCTGGGCCTGTTCGTCGGTCAGGGAGATGTCGGCCTCGGGCACGAGTTCGTCCACCTTGTCCGCGACGGCCTGCCACTCGCGGGGGGTGGTGGAAGTAAGCTGGTTGGTGGCGGCCTTGATGCCCCACGTGACCTCGTTTTCCATCGGCGCGGCCTGGGGACATCCAGGCAGGACGACCAGCGCCAAGGCAACCAGACCGGCAATCGACAATCCGCGAACGTTCATGTGCATTCCTCCGCGTCTTCGCAGCACACCCCGACTGAAAGTTTTCCAAACGCATTCCCGCAAGTGGAACAGGCGCGGGAACAGTCCCATAATCATGCCCGCTCCGGCGTCGCGCGTGGCTACCGAGCGCTCGCCCCACCGGGACGGAACGACCACCCTATCGGCAGCAGGGGCGTCACGCTTTCAGAACGAGTGGCCGACGTGTGGCCGCAAACCGAAGCGGAACGCGCCGACGCGTTGCGAGCGGCCCGGTCAGGGCAGCTTGTCGCGTACATCGTCGATGCTCGTCGTAATGAACACGGCTTCGAGGTCTTGCTGGTCGATGGCCTCGGGGAGTTCCCGGGCGGGATCGTCCAGAAACGCCTGCAAGTCGTCGGGCGTTCCGATCGCGTGTTCCGCGAAAAAGTCCGCGATGGCCTGGGCTTCTTCGTCCGCGTAGGTCGTGATGTCGGTCGCGTCGCCGTAATACTGCACCTCGTCCGGCGTAAGGTCGAACATCCGGCCGGCGGCGACCTTGTCGATTGCGTCTTGCAAGCTGCCGCCGAACTGGTTGGCGAGCCGTTCGTCGGCGAGCAGCCCGTTGATGGTGACATCATCCACGCCCATGGCGGCGAGGCGGTCGCGTTTTTCCTGGGGCGAGAGGCTGCTGCT
>JALSRY010000748.1 GCA_026984555.1 Phycisphaerae bacterium | reverse complement strand
ACGTGACTTTGTCGAAGTAGACCAAGTTCGGGAAAATCTGCATCAGGGCCATCGCCTGCCGGTTCATGTCGGGCGACTGGAAGTCGTCGAGCGTGACTTGGCGGGCCTCGTCGGGCGTCAGGTCGAGGAAATCGAGCGCCGCGAACACGTTCGCGTTCGAGCCGCCGGCGAGGAACCGGTACATGCTGTGCGCGTTGTACTGGTACGCGCCGCCCATTGCGTCGTTGGCCACCATGTCGCCGTCGAAGAATCGGGCGTCGAACACCATCCCGTTGGCCATCGGCTTGAACGGCGTGATCTTCGCACCGGGCGTGCCACGCACCGCCAGCGGCTGCGCGAGGAACGAGACGCGACCGTCGAACCAGACCAGCGTCGGCCGAACCTTGTACGCCTCCCAGTCATTGTTCACGTCGTCGTCGTTGCCGTCGTCGAGCAGGTGATCGGCCGAGATGATCTTCGTGTCCAGACCGTCGGCGTTGCGGCCGAAGTTGAGCTGCCCGCCGTGGCCGTACAGCGAGTAGGTGATGCCCGAGGAATACGGAATGTGGCACGTCTCGCATGCCATTACGTTCAGGTGCGCCGGCTTGTGCCAGATGCCCGGCAGCGCGCTGGCCGTGTGGCAATTCGTGCAGTACAGCTCGTTCTCCGGCGTGCCCACCTCGTAGTCGCTCGCCATCAGGTCGCCGCCAACCTTGTCGCCGCGGACGAACTTGTGGTGCGAAACCTCGTGGCAGGCCACGCAGTGACGGTGCTCGCCGCCCCCGATGATCCCCACCGCTTCCGAATCGGAGTGGATATCGTGCCCCGGCCGGAACAGCGTGCCCCGCTTGTAGCCGGTGCGCGCGTGCTCGTGGCAACGAAGACACGTCTCGTCGTTCGTTTCGCCCAGCGACGAAATCGCCTCGAAACTCCGATCCTGGGCGACCGTGGGCCAGGGAGTCTCGGGCGTGCCGTCGCCGTCGGCATCCATCATCAGCGGCGTGTCGGGCGTGCCGTCGCCGTCCGCGTCGATCACCGGGTCGGGCGTACCGTCGCGGTCGAAGTCCGTGTCGTCACGCGCCACGCGGGCAAACCCCTCGGGCGTCGGCGAAGGAGCACCCTCACGCGCGTAACCCGCCAGCTTGAACTCGCCGTCCGCCGGGTACGAACGGTACTTCTCCGCGTGACAGATCAGGCAGTCGAGACCGGCGTTGACGATCTGCTCCGCCTGCTGCTCCGGATTGGACACCCCCATCTCCGTGAGCATACCCGTGAACATGCCCTCCATCATCGGCAGGTAACGGCCGGGATGGCACTTGGCGCACTCGTCCATGTTCACGTCGGACACGAAGTTGATCAGACTGGTCGAGGCCGGCAGGCCACACGCCCGGTCGATCATCCCGTGCGCCCCGCCACCGGGGAAAAGCACGTTCGGGTTGCGCGCCGCCCACTTGTAGTGGACGCCCGCCTTGAACTCGTCGGCGATGTCGGCGTGACACTTCCCGCACAGCGCGCCGAACATGTCGCGGTCGATCTCGGTTTGGGAAATACGCTTCGACCCGAGGACGTACTCCTTCGTTTCGGTGTCATACTTGAACAGGTGAACGTCGATGAGCTTGGATTCGGCCGGCGTGTTGGGCTCCGGGCAGTTCGGCTCCGGACAGTTCGGCTCGGGGCAGTTGTTCGGCTCGCCGTTGTTTCCAAATGGCGGGCAACCGCCCAGCGACAACATCGCCGCCGCGGACGCAAGCAGTAAGATTGGTTTGATGAGCGATCGTGGGACCATGGGGCTTCTCCTGGTTCAGTCGGACGAGACTGGTTTTGCGGAGGAAAACACGCCTGCGGGGCCCCCGCCAACGAGGCCGACGACGCACGCGACCGGCCCGGATCGCCCCGGAGCAGCACGCATTCCTCCAATCCGTATATTCCATCGACGTAATTATCGAGATGCCTGCAGCTTGCGGGTATTGCCGAAAGGGGGGAAAAGTTCCCCCCTTCTTTCGTGGTTACGCATCTGAGCATATGGCCCGGCCCGACGCGGACGCGCGTTTCGGCGACACTTTCGGTAGAATCTCCACGCAAATCGACACCGGTTCGACCATACACCGCCGGCTATACCCGGCTCGATTGTGCAGGTTTTTCTCGAAGAGGCGACCAACCATGTCCCCCACCCAGTCGCACGCTCCCCGCGGTTTGCTCGACCTGCTCGCACAACGCGTCCTGATTCTCGATGGCGCGATGGGAACCAGCGTGCACGCGCTCGACCTCCGCCCCGAGGACTACCGCGGGCTCGAAAACTGCACCGAAATCCTCAACGAGACCCGCCCCGACGCCATCGAACAGATCCACCGCAGCTTCCTCGAGGTCGGCTGCGACGCCGTCGAGACCAACACCTTCGGCGCCAACCGCGTCGTCTTGGCCGAGTTCGACATCGCCGATCGCGTCTACGACCTCAACGTGACCGCCGCCGACATCGCCCGCCGCGCGTGCGCGGCGTTCGCGACCCGCCGCCGGCCGCGGTTCGTCCTCGGCTCGATCGGCCCCGGAACCAGGCTCGTCTCGCTGCGCCAGATCACCTACGACGCCCTCGTCGAGAGCTATGTCGAGCAGTCGCGGGGGCTCCTCGACGGGGGCGTCGATGCGCTGCTGATCGAGACCTGCCAGGACATCCTCCAGACCAAGGCCGCGATCGAAGCGGCCCGCCGCGCGTTCGACGCCTCCGGCCGGCGCGTGCCGCTGATGTGCCAGGTGACCATGGAAACCACCGGCACGATGCTGATGGGCACCGATATCGCCGCCGTCGTCACCACGCTCGAAGCCTTCCCCGAAGTGGACGTCATCGGGCTCAACTGCGCCACCGGCCCCCAGGAGATGAGCGAGCACGTCCGCTACCTCGCGCGACACTGCACCCGCTACATCAGCGTCGTCCCCAACGCCGGCTTGCCCCAGGTCGTCGACGGCGAGGCACGCTTTCCGCTCACGCCCGCCGAGCTGGCCCGCTGGCTGCGCGAGTTCGTCGACCGCGATGGCGTCAACATCGTCGGCGGCTGCTGCGGAACCACCCCCGCCCACCTGCGGGCCGTCGTCAAGGCCCTCGCCGGTCACCGGCCCGCACCGCGCGACCCCCAACACGAGCCCGCCGTCAGCAGCCTCTACCAGTCCGTCTCCCTCCGACAGGACACCAGCTTCCTGATCGTCGGCGAACGCTGCAACACCAACGGCTCACGCAAGTTCAAGCGGCTGCTGGCCGAGGGCGATATCGACGGAATGCTCGAAATGGCCCGCGAACAGGTCAGCGAAGGCGCCCACGTGCTCGATGTGTGCGTGGATTATGTCGGACGCGACGGCATCGCCGACATGACCGCGGTCGTCACGCGCTTCGGCGCCGACCTCACCACCCCCCTCATGCTCGACAGCACCGAGCCCCCCGTGCTCGAAGCCGGCCTCAAGCTCGTCCCCGGCAAGTGCATCGTCAACTCGGTCAACCTCGAAGACGGCGAAAACCGACTGGCCCAGGTGTGTCGTCTGTTGCGGCGGTACGGGGCGGCGGTCGTGGCCCTGACGATCGACGACGATCCGCGCGAGGCCATGGCCAAGACCGCCAAGCGCAAGCTCGCCGTCGCCACCCGCCTCTACGAGCTGCTTACCTCCAAGTACGGCATCGCGCCGGAAGACATTTTCTTCGACTGCCTGACGTTCCCCATCACGACCGGCAACGCTGCCGATCGGCGACTGGCACTGGAAACGCTCAAGGGCGTACGCGCGGTGATGAAACGCTTCCCGCGGTGCCAGTCCATCCTCGGCGTGAGCAACGTCAGCTTCGGGTTGTGCCCCGCCGCCCGCGTCACCCTCAACTCCGCCTTCCTCTACGAGGCCTGCCGCCACGGACTCACCGCGGCGATCGTCCACGCCGGCAAAATCCTCCCCCGCAACCGCATCAGCGACGAACGCTGGGCCGCGGCGCTCGATCTGATCCACGATCGGCGAGACCACGGCGACCCGCTCGAACGGTTCATGAGCCTGTTCGCCGAGGGCGAGAAGGTCGCCGAACGCCCTCCGGCCGCCGACCTCCCGCTCGAACAGCGGCTCGAAGAACGGATCGTCTCGGGCCTCAAACGCGGCCTCGAAAACGACCTGCGCGAAGCCCTCCGGACGTACTCGCCCATCGAGATCATCAACCGTTTTCTGCTCGGCGGCATGAAAACCGTCGGCAAGCTGTTCGGCGCTGGCAAGATGCAGTTGCCGTTCGTGCTGCGCAGCGCCGAAACGATGAAGGCCGCCGTCGCGTACCTCGAACCCCACATGGACCGACTCGAAGGCACCCAACGCGGCAAGATCGTGCTCGCGACCGTGCGCGGCGACGTCCACGACATCGGCAAGAACCTCGTGGATATCATCCTGACCAACAACGGATACAAGGTCTATAACCTCGGCATCAAGCAACCGATCGGCAACATCCTCAGCGCCCTGCGCGAGCACGACGCCGACGCGATCGGCCTGAGCGGGCTGCTCGTCAAGTCCACCGTGGTGATGCGCGAAGATCTCGAGGTGCTCGAATCGCAGGGGGTGCGCGTGCCGGTGCTGCTGGGCGGGGCCGCGCTCAACCGCCGGTTCGTCGAGCAGGACCTCAGCCGCGTCTACAGCGGCGCCGTCTACTACGCCCGCGATGCGTTCGAGGGACTCAAGCTCATGGAAAAGATCACCGCCCGCCCCGAGGCACCCCGCGAAGCCACCACCGTCGCCCGAATCTCGGACGACGAGGTGATCCCGGTGGCGGTCGAGGTCGCGCCGCTCGAACGCTACCAGGCCGAAACCGAACAACGCCTCGGCCTGCGCGAGCCCGACGAACGCTCGCAACGTCCCGCCGCCCTCGCCCCCACGCCCGACTTCGAGGTGATTCCCCCGACCGTCCCGACGCCCCGTTCGGACATCGGGCACGACCACCCCGTGCCCCGTCCGCCTTTCTGGGGCACCCGCGTGCTCGAACGTGTCGATCTCAAGGCCGTGCTCGCGTTCGTCAACGAGGCGATGCTGTTCCAGGTCCAGTGGGGCTACCGCAAGAAAGGCCGCTCGACAGCGCAATGGCAAGAATACCTCGCCCGCGAAGTACGCCCCCAGTACCGCGCGCTCGTCCAACGCTGCATCCGCGACGATGTGCTCCGCCCGCAGGCGATCTACGGCTACTGGCCGGCCAACGCCGCCGGCGATGAACTCATCGTCTTCCAGCCCCCCGCCGGTACGATCAAACGGCCCGAGCACCACGGCCCGGAAATCGCACGTTTTCGCTTCCCCCGCCAGAAAAAGAAACCCTACTGGTGCCTCGCCGATTTCTGGCGACCCGCTTCCGCCGGCGTGCCCGACGTGTTCGCCGCCATGATCGTCACCGTCGGCAGCCGCGTCAGCGACATCGCCCGGCAGTGGTTCGAACAAAACAAGTACCTCGACTACCTCTTGCTCCACGGACTGGGCGTCGAAACCGCCGAGGCCCTGGCCGAGTACCTCCACAGACAAGTCCGCGTCGAACTGGGCATCGCCGATCGCGACGCCCGCGACCTCGCCAAACTCTTTCGCCAGGGCTACCAGGGCAGCCGGTTCAGCTTCGGCTACCCCGCCTGCCCCCGCCTCGAAGACCAGGTTCCCTTGATGAAACTGCTCCAGCCCGAGCGCATCGGCGTCACCCTGTCGGCCGAGTACCAGTTGCACCCGGAGCAATCCACCAGCGCGATCATCACCTACCACCCCGCGGCGCGCTACTTCAGCGTTTGACCACCCGGCCGGCTGCTTCCCCCCAGCCCCGCCGGGCCGCCCGCGGCGGAAAAACCCGCATAGCCGCCGGCCACGCCATCGGGTAGCATTTTTGACATGACGACCGTGACTGCGTCCATCGACATGACGCACGCCGGTGGCAGGCGTTCGGGCCGGTTGCGGCGCGCGGCCCCCGCCGGGTTGTGCGTGTTGCTCCTGCTGGGTGGTTGCCGGCGCAAGGCGAACGACGAGCACCCGCCGCCGGCGACCCAGCCCGCCGCCCAGGCCCACCTTCCGTCGCTGGTGTTTCCCCCGGCGTTGCGGGCCGCCCACCCGGAGGTCGCGGGCTTCCTGGACGAATTCCTCGCGACCTGCCTCGTGGGTGACTATCTCGGCTACCGCCAGCTGGTCAGCCGCATGTTCGAGCCCGAGAGTCACGAACGCTTCGACGCCATCTTTCACGCGATCGAGTCGGTGCGCGTCGAGTCGATCGAGCCGGTCGAGTTCCCGCGCGTCGCGCCGCCGGTCTACCGTGTCGTCAGCGAAGTCGAGTTGAGCAAACAGCGTCAGGTCAAGCTGCGCCGCACCCATCGCAAGGTCGCCATCCTGGTGTTCAAGGAGCGTGGCGCGTGGCGCATGGCGCCGGCCCCCGCGTCGCTCCAGCCCGCCGACAAGCCCCCCGCTTCGGCGCCGGCGAGCGCCACCGCCCCCTCGACAACCGCCACCGCCCCGAGCTATCCCTGGGACGAGGACGGGGATTACTGAAACGAAGGCGCGTGATGAACCGGTACGTCGCGGTGTCGATGCTGTTCTGCTGGATCGTGGTCCCCGGTCGGGCCGGCGGCCCGCCCGCCTCCCGGCCGACGTCTTCCGCGGACCCGCACGCCGCATTGCCGGACGACGTGCGGGCCACGCTCGCGGGCACGAGCGACTTCTCGCTGAGCTTCTCGCAACCCGGCTTCTACGCCCTGTTGCGCTACGTCAAGAACGCCCCGCGCCCCCCCGACGCCGCCAATCCGATCGCGATCGAAGATTGGCGCGTATTGCTCGAACGGCCGGCGGATTTCCGCGGCCTGCCCGTGACGATCACCGGCACGCTCGGACGCAACAAGGCCTGGGAGTTCGTCCAGCCCGAGCGGCGCGATCTCGGCCGCGTCTGGCAACTCGAACTGTGGTCGGCACGCCAGCCACTGGCCGTCACCGCCATTCTTACCGATGACGCCGGCGACATCCCCATCGGGGCGACCGTTCGGATCACCGGCTATTTCCTGATGATCCGCAACTATTACGACTCCGCCAACCGCCTCCACCAGGCCGCCCTCATCATCGGCAACGCGCCCACGCTGGTCTCGCGGGCGGCGCCGGTCGCCGGCCGGCACGCTCCAGCGGGGCGTGCACTCGGCTTGGTGGTCGCTGTGGGAATCGCCCTCGTGCTGGTCTGGCTCATCCTCCGCCGCGCGACCGCCGGCGCACCTCCGACGCTCGAAACCCTCCACGCC
>JALSRY010000747.1 GCA_026984555.1 Phycisphaerae bacterium | reverse complement strand
GATCGGGCCGGTGGCCGGGTCGAACGCGATCATCTGCCACGAGCTGGACGGACTGACCGGGATGCCCTGCGGTGCGCCGTTCACGACGCTGCTGGCGCCGATCCACTCGATCTCACCGCTGGACGAGCCGGGACTGCCCAGCGGGCCGGTATCGCCCGTTTCACGCACACCCAGGCTCAACAGGATGTCGCCGTTACCCGCACCGACTTCGAGCGGGTCGGAGAGGGTCGTGCCGTTGGCGTTGGTGACTTCGGCGGTGATGCTCTCCAGGTGGACGAGCGCCCTCGTGAGGGCGACATCCACGTTGCCGCTCGGGTCGATCGTGCCGGAGTAGGTGCCGATGACGTTCGAGCCCTCGTCGATGATCTGGACGAGGATGACGTCGCTGTCCACGCCGGTGACCGTCACCAGGTTGTCACCGTCCTCGATCGGGGCGGCGATATCGGGTTTGGCGGGCGGCGCCGGCGGCAGTTCGCCGAAGTGCACCGCGCCGGTCTCGACGCAGTAATCATCGTAGTAGGCATCGACGCTGCTCGAGTACCCCGCTCCGATCCGCGCGATCGCGTAGGTCGTCGGAGACGAGAGCGTGAGGTTCTTGAGCGCGAGCTGGCCATCGACATAGACGTCGATGCGATTGCCCTTGTGGACCACGGTGTAGTTGTGCCAGCCGACGCTGCGTTGCGGACCGTCGTACTGGTCGAGGTCGGTCCAGTTGGGGCCGCCGTTGCCGACTGCCCGGAAATCGTAATGGATGTTGTCGGTATCAGCCCACGCGAGGATGCCGACGTGCATGTAGAACCAGTCGGCCGAACCGTCGGCGTTCACCTGGGCGAACTGCACGGCGCCGCTGTTGACCCCCTCGGCGTCGTAGATGTTGACGTTGAAGACCATCGGTTCGGTCTCGGTGGGGATCACCGGCCCGGGCAGGTTCTGCTCGACACGGGTCGCCCCCACCGGGGCGTAGAGCGACTGGCTGCCGCCCGGCGTGGTGTTCATCGCGGTCGAAAGCTCCAGCCGCGTGGCCGAGCCGGAATTGGCCCACGTCGCGTCGTAGGTGGCCTGGTCGTACTCGAAATCGTCACAGAGGATGGTCGTATCCGCGGCGACGGTCACGATCTCGTAATCAGACTCGACGCTCGCCACGCCGCCGACGGCGTAATGAGCCGTGAGCGAATCGCCGGCCACCAGCCCGCTGACGGGCACATCCCAGCGATCGACGCCTGGATCGGGTGTGGCGGTGAACTCGGTCGTACCGTTAACCGTGATGGTGACGCTGTCGGCACCAGGCGTAAGGCCCATGACCCGCACCGTCGTGTCACCCTCGGCCGGAGCCTTGTAGAACACCGGCGCGGTGAACGCCACGACGACCGGGTCCGACTCGGCGCTGGTCGCGACGTTGACGGTCTGCGTCGCGGTCACGATGTCGCCGGTGACGAGCGACACGTCGAGCGCCACCGTGGCGGTGCTGCCGGCGGGAACGGCGGTCCCGTGGGCGGCACCGTTGACGTACACCGTCACGA
>JALSRY010000746.1 GCA_026984555.1 Phycisphaerae bacterium | reverse complement strand
GCCGGGTTCTGCGCCGCATGGGTCGGGATCTGGGCCGCATGGGTTGGGATCTCACCCGTTTGCTTGAGCAGCAGTACGCCGCGCAGCAGACGCACGACGCGCGCGGTCACGCTGCGGCACAATTCGGCGAGCAGGTGGCGTTTGCCGGCGGCGGCGAGCAAGCCGTGGCGCAGATGGATGAGCTCGCCCTTGAACTCGCGTTCGCACTGGAGCCGAACGTGGCGTGGCTCGAAACGCAGATCGGCGAAGGGATCGTCACCGACGACGGGAGCGCCCGTGCGCTGGATTTCGAGCAGCTCGAGGGGAAACACGTCCCGGGACGACTCGATGTAGTCCGTCGTCATCATCAGCGGGGCGCTGACGTTGAGTTTGCCGAGCTGCGCCCCGTGCAAGGCCAACTGGTCGAGCATCGGCAAGTCGATCCGTTCGAGCAGCGCCACGCTGCGGGCGGGTTCGGCGTCGTAGAAGGGATCCTTGACACGCCAGCCGCCGAAGGCCACGAGCCCGCGCAGGTTGTCTCCGGCGAGCCCGGCGAGCAGTCGGACAAATTCGTCGAACCCCATCCGGTACGCGGGGGGGATGGTCGTCAGGTCGATGCGCTGTGTGTTCATGCGTGATTCCCGTAGCTGTGTGGGTCAGGACTCGGCGTCGTCGAGCGGCTCGCCGAGGTTCTGGCCGAAGGAGAACTCCACCATGTTTCCGTCCGGGTCGGCGACGCCGCAGAAATACCCGACGATGGGGCCGCCGTCCGCGGGCGGCCAGGTCCGGGGGATGCCGTCGGCGACGGCGCGGGCGTGGATTTCATCGACGGCGGCGCGGCTGTCCACGGCGATGCCGATGTGCTGGAACTCGGGCTGCTGGTTGACCTCGTAGGGGGTTTCGAGCAGGACGAGCACGAACCGCGGCGGTTGCTCGCCCCAACCCATCCACGCGACGCGAAAGCTGTTGGTCCGGTCCTGCACGACCCGCATGCCGCAGTACCGCTCGTAGAAAGCGATTGCCCGCCGCATGTCACGCACCTGCAAGGCGAGATGTGTGCACTGCATCTTCATCGAACCGCGAACCCTCGGTGCGCCGGCGCGGGGTGCGGCCCGGCCGCCCGACGCTGGGCGTATGGTAACGCATGCGCGGGGATTGCGAACCGGCGTGCGCCGGGGAGGTCGGCGCGGGGCGGGCGATCAGCGCAGCAGACCGCGTTGACGAAGGTAGGAAAGCACGAGTGTATCGAACGGGACGCGGGTATTGGTAAAGAGGTAGGTGATTCCGCGGTGGGTGCAATAGTCTTTCAGGTCGGTGCAGTAGGCGGTGAGCATGGCCTTGTACTTGTTGAGCAGCAACTTGCTGACGGTGACTTCGGCGACGTCCTCGTCCTCGACGTCGATGAGCTTGAGGTCACCGGCCAGCGGCGGGTCGATCTCCTCGGGGGAGAGCACCTGGATCGCGTAGAGATCGAGATCGCGGCCGAGCAGGTAGCGGAAGCCGTCGGCGTAGCCGCCTTTGTCGAGGAAATCGCTCAGGACGATGCAGACGCCCTTGCCCTTGTGCCGCAAGGCGAAACGCTTGGCGGCGGCGGAGAAAAAGGAGGGCCCGCCGGCGTCGATCCGCTCCAGGAACGCGATCACCTGGGCGACCAGACGCCGGCCACGCACGGCGCGCATTTCGTGAACGAGCGTGTTGGCGTAGCCGTAGAGGCTGACGCGGTCGTAGTTGACGAGGCCGATGTAGGCCAGGGCGGCAGCGACCCGCTTGACGTACAGCGCCTTGTTGGGTTTGCCCCAGTCCATGCTCTTGGAAACGTCGAACAGGATCGAGACGTTGAGGTCTTCCTCTTCCATGAACAGCTTGATGAGGAGCTGGTCGAGGCGGGCGTAGATGTTCCAGTCGAGAAAACGCAGGTCGTCGCCGGGGACGTAGTTGCGGTAGTCGGCGAACTCGACGCTCTCGCCCTTGCGTTTGCTGCGGCGTTCGCCCTTCATCCGGCCGGCGAAGATCTTGCGGGAGAGGATTTCGAGCCGGTCGAGCCTGGTCATGAACTCGGGCGAGAGCAGGTCACGGTCGTCTTCGGGCCGGCGGGTTTGGGGGGTGGTTGCCACAGCGGGGCATCCTCTTCGTCGTCGAGCGGTGCGGTTCCAACCGGGCGGGCACGAGCATTCCCGCCTCGGTCCGATTATGAGGCACTTCGCCGTCGGGGCAAGGTGTTTGCGGCGGTGATCTCGCGGATGACGCCGCGCAGCCGGGGCGGACGCGCCGGTGGGCGATACCGGAGTGGTCGGAGGTTGGACATGGCCGCGAAATCGCTGGGGGGGCTTTGAACGAGCGGAGGGAGGGGCGTAGAATGGGGGTGCTTGGCACGAGCGCCGGGTGGCGGGGTAACGTGGATGCCGCCGCGGCGTGGTGGCCGCAAGCGCAACCCGACCGCTGTGACCTCGGCTCCAACGGCCGGCGGGACACTGCTCATGATCTCCATACGAAACCTACGTTTTTCCTACGGGGGTGGCGCATTTTCGCTCACGGTGCCGGAGCTGCACATCGGTGCGGGAGAGAAGGTCGCGATCATCGGGCCGAGCGGTGTCGGCAAGACGACGCTGGCGGCCTTGATCGCGGGCATTCTCACGCCGCAGCGGGGCCAGGTGGTGGTGGACGGGGTGGACCTGGCTCGCGAACCGGATCATCGCCGGCGGAACTTCCGGATCGCGCAGATCGGGTTCGTGTTCCAGGAGTTCGAGCTGGTGGAGTACCTGTGCGTGCGGGACAACATTCTGTTGCCCTACTATCTCAACGACACGCTGGCGTTGACGCCGGCGGTAAGGCAGACGGCCGAGTCGCTGGCGGGTTCGATGCGGCTGGGGGACAAGTTGCGGCGGTACCCGCGGACGCTGTCGCAAGGGGAGAAGCAACGGGTGGCGATTTGCCGGGCGTTGGCGACATCGCCGAAGCTGCTGATCGCCGATGAGCCGACGGGCAACCTGGATCCACAGACGGCGCAGGTGATATTGGAATTGCTGATCGAGGAAGTTCGGCGGCGGGGGGCGACGCTGGTGATGGTGACGCACAATCACCATTTGCTGGAGGCGTTCGACCGCACGGTGGACATCGAGGCGTTTGCCGGGGGAGGTGCGTGATGAAGAACGTGCTCCGGCTGGCGTGGCGTTACGTCGCGTATCACAAGGCCAAGACGGTGATCCTGACGGTTTGCCTGATGCTGACGGCGATGTTGCCGCTGGCGGCGCACCTGCTGATCTCGACGTATGGGGAGTCGCTGACGGCGCGGGCGCGGGCGACGCCGCTGGTGATCGGTGCGAAAGGCAACCGGTTCGACCTGGTGCTCAAGGCGTTGTATTTCAGCAAGGCGCACGTGGAGCCGGTGCACATGCGGACGGTGGACGCGATCAACGACGGGGGGTTGGCGTTGCCGATTCCGCTGCACCTGCGTTACACGGCGCGGGGCTACCCGGTGGTGGGGACGACGCTGGATTACTTCGATTTTCGGGGTTTGCGGGTGGTGCGGGGGACGGGCTTGCGGGCGTTGGGCGAGGCGGTGCTGGGGGCCGAGGTGGCGCGTCGCGAGGGGCTCGGCCCGGGAGATTCGATTTATTCCGACCAGAGCAACATTTACGACATATCGAAGACGTATCCGCTGAAGATGCACATCGTCGGCGTGTTGGCGGAGACGGGGACGCCCGACGACGAGGCGGTTTTCGTCGATCTCAAGAGCACGTGGATCATCGACGGGATCATCCACGGTCACGCCGACGTGGTGAAGAACCCCAATCCGGCGGTGGTGCTGAAGAAAGAGAAGGAGAATGTCGTCACCAATGCGGCGATCGTCGAGTATCACGAGGTGACGCCGGAGAACATCAAGTATTTTCACATGCACGGGGAGCGCGCGGACCTGCCGCTGTCGGCGATCATCGTGGTGCCGCACGACCGCAAATCGGCGACGATCTTCAAGGCGCATTTTGCGAGTTCGAAGACGGAGCGGGTGCTGGTGCCGGCCAAGGTGGTGCAGGAGCTGCTGGGGCTTGTGTTCCGCGTGAAGCGTTTTTTCGACGCGAACTTCGCGTTGATCACGGTTTCGACGGCGTTGTTTCTGGTGCTGGTGGTGATGTTGTCGTATCGGCTGCGCAAGCGTGAGATGGAGACGATGTACAAGATTGGTTGCAGCCGGCGGATGACGTTCTGGCTCCAGGCGGCCGAGCTGGGCATCGTGCTGGTGATGGGTCTCGGACTGGCGGGCGTAGTGGCGATCGGCATCGTGCAGGCCGTGCCGTACTTTGTTCACGGACTATGAGCAACAAGGGGACAAGCCATGCAGGCAGGTAACGTAGCGCAAAAATGCCGGGGACGCCGGTGGGGAGTTTTGGCGGCGGTTGTCGCCGGCGGGCTGGTGCTGGGGGCCGGTTGCCAGAAAGCGCCGACGGCCAAGCCGGGCGCGCCGGCGGCGCGGCGGGGCAAGCCGGTGATCTACACGACATTCTACGTGACGACGTATTTCACGAAGCGAATCGCGGGCGATGCGTGCGAGGTGGTCAACCCGTGTCCGGCCGACGCGGACCCCTCGTTCTGGGTTCCCGACGATGCGACGATCGGCAAGTACCAGGCGGCGGACCTGATCATCCTCAACGGCGCATCGTATGAGCACGGGATGGACAAGGTGACGCTGCCCGCGGCGAAGGTCGTGGACACGGCCCGGCCGTTCAAGGACGAGTTCATCGTGCTCAAGCATGCGTTCACGCACTCGCACGGGCCCGGCGGCAAGCACACGCACAAGGGCGTGGACGGACACACCTGGCTGGACCCGATCAACGCGCGGCGTCAGGCCGAGACGATCAAGAAAGCGCTGGTGGCGCATTGGCCGGAGCACAAGGCGACGTTCGAGAAGGGTTACGCCGAGCTCGTGAAGGACCTCGACGGGCTCGACGCACGGCTCAAGGACCTGTCGGCGAAGATCGGCGACGAGCTGTTCTTGTGCTCGCACCCGGCCTACAACTACATCGGCCGGCGGTATGGGTGGCACGAGCACACCTACGGGCTCGACCCGGAAACGATGCCGGACGAGGCGACGTTCAAGAAGATCGAATCGTACCTGGCGGAACATCCGGCCCACATCATGCTGTGGGAGGCGCAGCCCAAGCCGGAGATCGCGGCGCGGATGGCCAAGCTGGGCTTGATGAACGTCGTGTTCTCGCCGTGCGAGGTGGTCACGCCGGAGGAGCAAGCGAAGGGGATCGACTTTTTCACGGTGATGAACGGGAATATCGACCGGCTGGCGGCGGCGTTGGACAAGCTCAAGGCGCAGAGCAAACCGGGATGATCGTCACAGCCCTGGAGCGTCCGCCGGCGAATCGCCGCGGCAGTCCGTATGTTTGCAACCGCGCGCCGCTGGCGGTCAATCCGCTGGTCAAGCTGCCGATCGGGGCGATCGAACCCCGGGGGTGGTTGGCGGGTCAGCTCGAGCGGCTGGCCGCCGGCATGGTGGGGCATTTGCCGGAGGTCAGCCGGTTTTGTCGCGGGAGGAGCGGGTGGCTGGATCCGGTTCGCAAGAGCTGGGAGGAGGTGCCGTACTGGCTGCGGGGCCTGGTGGACCTGGGGTACGTGCTGGGTGACGAGCGGGTGATCGGGGAGTCGCGGCGTTGGCTCGACGCGATTCTCGACGGGCAGGACGCCGACGGGTGGCTGGGGCCGCGGCCGCTGCGCGAGACGCACGACGCGTGGCCGAACATGATCGTGCTCTTTGCGTTGCGCAGCGATTACGAAGCGACGGGTACGCCGCGCGTCCTCGACGCGTTGTTGCGTTATTTCCGCTATCGGCATGGGTTGGGTGATGCGGAGCTGTTCCCGGCGCGTTGGGGGGTGGGGCGGTATCGGCTTCCGTGGTGGCAGCACGTCCGGGCGGGCGACGAGCTGGACAGCGTGTACTGGCTGTACAACCGCAGCGGCGCGACGTGGCTGTTGGATTTGGCCCGGCGTCTGGCGGAACACGGCGCTGCCTGGCGAGACAAGGTCCAGAGCTGGCACGGGGTGAACATCTGCCAGGGGTTTCGCAACCCGGCGTTGTATTACCAGCAGGCGCGGGATCCGGCGTTGCTGGCGGCCACCCGGCGACGCCTCGCGGAGGTGTACGCGCGTTTCGGGCAGGTACCCGGGGGGATGTTCGGTGCGGATGAGGATTGCCGGGAGGGGTTTTTCGGACCGCGGCAGGGCGCCGAGACGTGCTCGATGGTCGAGCTGATGCACTCGTGCGAAATGCTGCTGAAGATCACCGGCGAGAGCGACTGGCCTGACCTGCTGGAGGAGGTAGCGTTCAACTCGCTGCCGGCGGCGATGACGCCCGACGGGCGGGCGTTGCACTACCTGACCTGCCCCAACGTTGTGCAACTGGACCGCGGGAGCAAAGCGCCGGGGGTCGAGAACGGGGGCAACACGCTGGCGTTCGACCCGTGGGACCATCGGTGTTGCCAGCACAACGTGGGGATGGGTTGGCCGTACCTGGCCGAGCACCTGTGGTGTTCGACACAGGATGCCGGGCTGGCCGCGGTGGTCTACGCCCCCTGCCGCGTGCGCGCGAAGGTCGGCGGGGATGTCGAGGTCACGATCGACGAAGAGACGGATTATCCGTTCGACGAGACGGTGACGCTGGTCGTCGGGACGCCGCGGCCGGTCGAATTCGCGCTGTACCTGCGTGTGCCGGGATGGTGCGCGAAACCACGCGTGGAGGTGAATGGGCGGGAGGCGGAGGTTGCAGCCGCGTCGAGGGGCGGAGCGTGGCTCCCGTGGCTCTATGGGGCGCAGGAATCGCCGGGATGGTCGGGGCGTGGCGCCCGTGATCCCGCGGGCCGAGACGGCGTGCCGCCCGCCGACGACGATGGGGCGAGCCGGGGCCGGGGCTACATGGTGCTTCGTCGAACCTGGCGGGCGGGCGACCGCGTGCGGATCGAGTTTCCCGCGGAGGTGCGTCTGGTCCGGTGGAAATCCCACGGCGACTGTGTGTCGGTTCGGCGTGGGGCGTTGGTGTATGCGCTGAAGATCGCCGAGCGGTGGCGGCGGATGCGCGAGGGGCCGGGGGAGGATTACGAGACGTGGCCCGGATGGGAAGTGCTGCCCGCCTCGCCGTGGAACTTCGGCTTGTGGCTGCCCGCGCAGGCGGACCCAAGGGAGCTTTTCGCGTTTCGGCGCAAGCCCGGAGCGTTGGCCGATCAGCCGTTTGCGCCCGACAGCGCGCCGCTGGAGCTGCGGGCTCGGGGGG
>JALSRY010000745.1 GCA_026984555.1 Phycisphaerae bacterium | reverse complement strand
GGTCCTTCGTAGATGAACGCGGGCACCAGCCACGCCCAGATCGGCACAAGCGCAAGCGCCGCCAGAATCACCAGGAATGCCACGAACAAGACACGCCGGGCTTTTTGCCGGCGGCGCCGCAGACGTTCCTGATCGCTCAGCGCGCCGAGCCGCTCAGCCGCGCGCCTCGCCGGATCGTCGGGAGAAATGCTCATGGTCGAGAATGACTCCTGTGTGTGGGTTGGGAAACCGGACGGCTGGCGGCACCACCGCCCCGGTGGGCGGCGTACCACACGCGGAACGCCCGGTGTCCCGCGGCGCGGGTCTCCGGCGTGGGGTATCCCGCCAAATCGGGGTTGCGCGCCGACACGCGCATCCCGAAACGGCCCGGATCGAGGCCGTAGATCCGCACCAGCGCAAGCAACGCCGCATCGCCGACGGTCTGCACGATACGCGGACCGCGTTCGGGGCGATCCCAGCGGTGTTCGGCGGGATCGTCCAGGAAGTCGATGAGCGTCCCGGTCGCGCCGCGATCGCCCAGCCGCCCGAGCACCTCGATCGTCCGCGTGCGCTGGTTGATGTCCCAGTACTTCGACCGCCCGAAGTACCGCAACGCCGCCACGACATCGCCGGCGCCCCGGTCGAAATCGGCCTTGCCGATGACCTCGACGGCGTGAAACACGATCGTGGCGACCGCGGCCGCGAGATCCTGATTCTCGGGGCCGTAATACCCCGAAGCCACCGTCGCGGTCGCGTCGCGGATATAACGGGTCAGGTTGCGGGCGACGACACGATCATGCAGTCGCAACGCGACCTTCAGGGCCGCCGTCGCGACGTCTTCGTCTTCGTCGTTGACCTTGGCGGCGATCAGCACGCCGGCCCCCGTGTCGGGTTCGAGCGGAATATGGTGCACCGCTGCCAGCCGCACGCGGTAGTTCGTATCGAACGCCCGCAACGTCAGCTCGGGATAGGCCCGCGCAAAGCGGTCGAACAGCGTGCGATCCACCGCCGGCAAGTCCAACCGATAGATGCGCATCCGCAAAGCGCGATCGAGCCGGGCCAGCGCGTCACGCAACCGCACCTGCTGGGCAACCGGCCGGCTTTCCAGCGAACCAATCGCCTCGAGCAGCGGCGTGGTCACACGGTCGATGAGCTCTTGCGTAGCGGCGGCGGACTCGACTTCATCCCCCGTTGCGATCACCTGAATGATTTCCCGCAACTCGTCGAATCGCTCGTCGGCCCCCGCTACGCCCACGCCCGCGGCCAACACGATGGCGCAAACCGCCCGCCCGAGAAGAGCCCGGCGCGCCGAACCCATCGACGGGATCACACCGTTCACGACGGATCTCCGCTGCGCCCGCGGAGCTTGCGGGCGAGTGCCTCGGCGACATTGTGAGGCACCAGCCGCTCGATCCGGGCCAGGTCACCGCCCCCCATTTCGAAAATCTGCTTGACATAGGTGCTGGAGGTTAGCACGTGCTGGTCGTTCGTGGGCAGAAAGACGCTCTCGACGCCGCCGATCGCGAGGTTCAGGCTGGCCTGCATGAGCTCG
>JALSRY010000744.1 GCA_026984555.1 Phycisphaerae bacterium | reverse complement strand
AGTACCCGCGATAGGCGCGAGTGTGGCGGAGCGCGTCTCACCGCCTACATTGCCCTGCCCGGCATCGCAGGAGGGAAAGCGGTGTCGGGCAGGGTACATTTCGTGGTGGGGCGCGGGATCTATATCGACCAATCAAGGGAAACGAGGCGTACATCACATAGTTAGCCTCGAATCTCCAGTAAATCGATCCCATTTATCAATGCCGTTGTAATCCCCGATCGTGGGCGGCGGCGGCATCAGGCTGTTGAAACGGGCAGAGCACACACGCAAGCAGCGTGTCGTGCGGCCGAAAGTCCGGGAGCCCCCGCGCCGAACTCCAGGTGGGTATTCGGTGGCTCCGTTGGCGTTGGTCCGGTCGCCAGCCGCTTAATCGCGTACATGCGGCGCCACGTCGCCACTACTCCGCCCACTTCTTCAGCATCGGCATCAGCGTGTCCAGGCGGCGGGCCGCGGCGGCGTAGTCCACCCGCATGGGCACAACACGGTCCAAATCGAGCGCGGCGGCACCAGAGGCGATACCCGGCGCAAGCGGCGCCTGGCCGCACAGGCGGGCCAATGCACGCTGGGCATCGACCGACACCAGATAATCCATGACCCGTCGAGCGTCTCGCGGGTTCGGCCCGGTGCGGATCAGCGAGACCGTGTTGGGAATCACGAGATTGCCCAGCGGCCCGGAAAGCCCCGTGCGCGGGTCCGCAACCTGGTCAAGAAAAACCATGCGTACCGGGCGGCCGTCGCGAATCGCCTCCAACGCATCGTCCGAGTCGGTCAGCCCGACCGCAACCGCTCCCGAGGCAACCTGGCGGCGAACCTCACCGTTGCTTGCGACGATCCGAACGCCGTTGGCCTTGAGGCCGTCGAGCCACGCCCACCCGCGCTGGCTCCCGATCGTCTCGAAAATCGCGGCGACCTGAAACGACGTGGTGCCGAACAGCGGGTTGGCGATGGCAACCTTGCCGCGCCAGGTCGGGGTAACGAGATCGAAGATGGACCGCGGTTCGCCGCCGGAAGGGACGAGGTTGGTGTTGACAAGCAGGACCCGGCAGCGCGCCGAGAAGCCGATCCAGTGCCCATCGGGGTCTTTGTAGACCGCGGGAATCGAATCGGCGCCGGGAGGAACGTAGGCCGCGGTGACACCCTTGGCCTTGAGCAGGGCTGCGCGGGCCGGATCACCGCTCCAGAATATGTCGCCGTCGGGGTGGTCCTTGCGTGCGATCAGGCGGTTCACCAGGCCGGTGCTCTTGGTTTCCTCGGTATCGTAGACGCCGACGACTTCGACGCCGAGCGTCTTTTCAGCCATCTGCAAGACCGGCTCGGCAAAAATGCGATCCACACTGGTATAGACCACGACACGCGCCGGGGGCGCGGGCTGGCGGTCACAGGCACAGAGCCCACTCGCGACCACAACCAGCGCGAGGCCGAGGGCCGGCCACACATGACCGGCCCTCGTAACGTGGCGTTCGGTAGAGAACGTGCAGCGATCAGTCGTCGTCATCGTCTTCGTCGTCATCCTTGTCGCCGTGCTCGTCGTGCTTCTTGCCGTGGCCCGATTCCATCTCCTCGTCGTGGTGTTCCTTTTGGGCGTGGGCCGGCTGAGCGGCGACGTTGTCGAACGAGCTGGAGGCGTCCGCCTTGGTCCACAAGCCCACCATGCCAGCGTCCTTGAACGTATCGTCGTGGGTATCGAGCAGTTTCTTGCCGTTCACGTAACAGGTGATGTGGTTGCCGACCATTCTGGCCCGCACGACGTACCACTTGCCGGGTTGGGCCTCGATTCGCGCGGAGTCGAGCTTGCGACGCCTGCCGTCGACCACCTTGTACACGCGGAAATTGCTCTCGAGCGGATTGAGGCGGCAGATGTAGTAGTTGTTGGCGTCTTTGCAGCGCCAGATCACGCCGCCACCCTGGTCTTCACGTCCGGTTTCGGGACGCAACCGGGTACGGACGTTGACGTCCTTGTACGAGGTACCCAGGGCCATCGCGACGTTGAAGACGTGACCGGCGCTGTCGGCCCGGAGCTTGAGTACGTTCGGCCCGGAAAACGCCTTCTCATCCTTGACGACGCTCCACGTGGCCTTGCCGTCCCTGGGGCGGGTGAAGCCGAACTTCCAGCCGGCCGGCGGCTTGCCCGGAACGTCGGCATCGAACGTCCAAGCGTGTCCGGCGGCCTTCTGGGTCTCGACTTCCTTGACCTTGCCGGTAGCGTCCAGCTCGACTTCCTTGAACACGTTGCCGACCAACAGCTCGACTTCGTATTCCAGCTTGCCGTGCTCGATCTCGGCCTCCGCCCCGACGACCTTGCTCCCGGGCACCTCGGCCAGCGCCTTGGCGACGGCTTGGGGAAGCGTCATGTGGGCGGCGCTGAGCAGCTTGCACGCCTGCGCGTGCTCGGCGTCCTCGTCCTTCTCCTCGTCTTCTTCGTCGTCACCGCGTTCCTTTTCGAGCACCTTGCCGCTGCGAGCATCGAGCACGATTTCGAGCTCACCTTTCTTGCCGAGGTACTCGAGCCCGAAAACGGGCGTCGCCCCCTTGAGAAAGAGCTCGACCTCGACGAGTCTGGCGTCGCCGGCTTCCTTTGCACCGATCGCAATGGCTTGTTGCGCGGTGAGCCGGGCCGCCGCCGCGGCTTGTTTGCGTACTTGCTGTTCGAGGAGCTCGAACTCCTCGCCCTCGTCCGCCAGCGCCGGCAACGACAGAAACGCCGCCCCCGCAATCATCAGCATCAGATGTTTCATCGCTTGGCCTCCTTGTTTCCAGTGGCACCAATTGTTTCCCGGCTCAGCAGGCTACCGCGTCGGGCGACCCGTGCCAGTGAACAGTCTCTGAAATCGCGTTCAGAATCGCCTCGCCGGGGCGGCCGAATGCGACGCGAAGCAGCGGCACCCGGTCGTGAACGTTGGTTGGCGACGACGGACGGGCCTGGTCCTGATCGACCCACGGACGTTACCGCAACGCCGGCAGGTCGCGATGCAGCGCGACCGCGAGCCGTTCGCACACGAGCTGCGGGGCGACGTTGCGATCGAGCATTTGCTCGGCGTCGGCGATGGCCTCGATCCGCTGAGCGATCCAGTCGGGATCGTGTTGGAGGAAGGTCTCGGTAGCGGCGACATTCGCGGGAAGGATGCCCCCGGTGCCGGCCCCGGTCGCAGCCCGCACGAGAGCATCGCGGCCAATGGCGGCGATAAGCATGAACACGAGCTTGAGTGCCGTGCGGAGCTCATCCGTGTCGATCGTGCGAGCCGAGGTTTTCACGCGTTTCTGTCCCGCCGTCGTTTTCTCCGCGGGTAGTTCGGCTTCGCCTGTCGTTTCCGTCTGCCCGACGGTCTCCGCAGTTCGCAGGGCCAGTTCCGTCGCGATTTCGAGCATGCTCTTGCCGAATGCCTCGGGGGTCTTGTCACGACGGGCGGCGAGTTCAGCGGAGACCCGCTGCATGGTTGCGAGCAGATCGACTTGATGCCAGCGGATCGCCGGCCCGAGTCGCCCTTGCGATAAAGCCGCCAGCGCCCGGCCGGCGTCGGGAGCGACACCGGTCCGACTCGTCAGTTGCTCTTCCACGAACGCCGCCGGCAGCAGATCGAACGGAACCCGCTGGCAGCGCGATCGAATCGTGGGCAAGAGTCGCTGCGCCGACGCGGTCACGAGGATCAGGCAAGCCGACCCGGGCGGCTCTTCGAGCGTCTTGAGCAGCGCATTCTGGGCGCCCTCGTTCATCCGCTCGGCGTCGCGAACGAGGAACACGCGGCGTCGGCCCCGGCTCGGGCTGGTCGATGCGGGCTCGATCAGGAAATGCCGAATGACATCGACGACGAGGAATAACCCCTTGCTACTGCGAATGTTGCGGTCGGGATGCAGTTTGTGCAGCCCGCGGTGGACCAGGTGAAAATCGGGGTGGTTTCCCGCCGCCAACAGCCGACACGACAAACATTCGCCGCAGGCGTCGGCATCGGCCCGCAGGTCGGGCGCCTCGCACAACAGCCGGGCGGCAAGCGCGACGGCCGTCAATTCCTTGCCCACTCCCTCGGGTCCGTCGAACAGGTACGCGTGGTGCGTACGCCCGCTCGCGAGGCCGCGGCGGATGATCGAAATCGCCCGTTCCTGATGGCAAACGTCACGAAAACGCACGTTGCAGCACCTTCTTGACGTCCGAAAAAACCGCGTTCGCGTCGCGTGTGGCGTCGATGATTTCGACACGCCCGGGGTAATACTCGGGCAAGGCGAGGAAGCATTCGCGCACCCGGCGATGGAATTCGAGCGGTCGCCGCTCCATCGCGTCCACGTGCGCATCAGCGAACATGTTGAGCTGGTCGCCGTGGGCGTCACCGCGGCCCTTCTGGTGCTTTTCGGTCCGCCCGGTGCGCTGAAAGCCCAACTCGGGCGGAACATCGAGAATGAGTGTGAGGTCGGGCCAGGTATCTTCCACGGCCAGTCGTCCGAGGGCGATAATATCTTCGCGTGGGAAGCCGGCGGCGACCTGGTACGCACATGTCGCCGAAATGAACCGGTCCCCGACGACGGTACGCCCCTCCGACAACGCGGGACGCACGATCTCGGCGACGAGCTGCGCCCGCGACGCCATGAACAGCAGCGTCTCGCAGCGCGGGGCCATGAGACTCAGGTCGTAGCCGAGCAAGATATGGCGAATGCGTTCGCCGATGGGCGTTCCGCCGGGGTCTTTGGCGTAGGTCCAGCGTCCGCCGGCAGCGTCGATCAGCGCTTTGAGCCGGTCGATCTGGGTGCCTTTGCCGGATCCGTCCGGCCCGTCGAACACGATGTATTTCCCGCCGAGATCCATGCCGGGAAGGTAGTGCAAAGCCCAGCGAGCGGCAACCGACGCGCGCGGGTTTGCCTTGACGGGCGGCTGGTAGGCACGTACCGTTTGATCAGGGTGGAACACAGCTCTGCAATGTGCCCACCGAGGGCCCGCACCCTGAACAACAAACGGCCGGCGGAGGTCGCACCACCAAAAGGATCACGGTCCGTTTGCCAGATGGTACGAGGAACGAACTCGAAAATGGCGAGCCATACGGAGCAACCCGCGGACGCCGTCACAACGCTGACCAGCGGCGGAACGTCCGTCCGTCTCTACCTTCCCGATCAGGAAGATCACATCCAGAAAACGATACGCAGAACGCAAGCGTTCTACGAAGCCGACATGCTCGAACAGATCCACGAGCGGGCGATCCCCGACACCGTGGCGATCGACGTGGGAGCCAACATCGGCAACCACACGGTCTTCCTCGCAGCCGTCTGCGGGCTTCGCGTCGAAGCGTTTGAACCGTCCCCGCGTCTGTTCGCGATCCTCCAGCGCAATGTCACGCTCAACGACCTTACCGACCGCGTAACGTTGCATCGTTGCGCTGCGGGCTCCATCGCCGGGCGCGGCCGGCTGGTCGCCGGACCGGAAGCGAACCTCGGGCAGACGCGTGTTCAGCCCGGGCCGGCCGGCGAGGTGGACATCGTGCCCCTCGACAGCCTCGAGATCGTCGGGACGGTTTCCGTGTTGAAGATCGACGTGGAGGGGATGGAGCTCGAGGTGCTTCGCGGGGCGGCGAACCTGATCCGCCGCCACCGCCCCACGATTTACGTCGAGGCGCAGGATGACGAAAGCCGGACGGCGCTCGCGGCGTTCCTGGGCCAGTTCGGTTACTGCAACTTGGCCGAGTTCAACTGGACACCGACGTTCCTGTTCGCTCCGTGCGAGAGCGCGGACGAAAAACTCGGCGCCATACTCGGACAGCTCAGCCGGATGGAGCGGCTGCTTCTGCGCGAACGGGAGGAGTCGCACAAGTGGAAGCAAATCGCAGAAGAGATGCAGTTCAAGCGTGCGCAGTTACTGGCCGACCTCGATCGGGCCTCCAAGGCCGGGGACGACTTGCGCGAACGAAACAAGACCCTGCGTGAGGATGTGCGCCGTTGGGAAGCGACGGCCCACGAAATGCAGGACAAGCGTCAGTCGCTGCTTGAGGACGTGCAGCGACTCCAAGGCAAGCAGGTCGAGGTGGAAACCGAGCTGGATCGCGTGCAACGCGAGTTGGAAGACGCCCGGCGGCGGCTCGAGCAGCAGCGACAGCGTTGCGAGACCCTGGAATCGCATGTCGCCCACCTCCAGGAAGAGCTGCGATCCCGCGAAAGTCTCGTCGACGATCTGACGGCGCAGTGCACGTACCAACAGGAACAGGTCACCCAGGCACGACAGGAATTGCAACAGGCGACCGTCGCCGCCAACAAGCTGCGGACGACCAATGACCGCTTGCGCAAGGAACTGTCCGAGTTGTCGGCGGCGAAGAGCCGGGCGGAACAGGAGCTGCGTGGGCTCCTCCAATCGCCGAAATATCGATTCGGCGAAGCGGTCGCGCGCTGGACGAAGCCCGTTCGACGTCCGCGCGAGTGGCTGGCCGAGCGCGGCCGACGATCGCGCACCTCGGACGATCGCGCGCCCGCTCCGACCCAGATGAGCCAGGCCGAGGTCGCCCGGCGTCACGAGCGTTTGATGCGCGACTATCGCCGTTTCGCCGACATGGTCGCCGGCGGGGATTTCGGCCACGTGGTGGTGATGTTCGGGGGGACGGCGGCGATCCAGCGCATCCGCGCCAACCGCCCCATCCGGCTCACACTCGCGCTGGAAGAAATGGGCATTCCGGTATTGTTCAATTTTCACCGCTGGAAACAGACGGAGCCGATCCCCGACTACGACGGCGGGCTCGTACTCCAGTCCCCCACCGACCGCACGCCCGGCCTGGTCGAACGTCTCGCCGCCACCGACCTGCGCGGTACGCGCGGCGTCCTGATCATCTCCTACCCGCATCCCAGCGCGTGCCGGATGATCAATCTCGCCAACGCCAACGGCTGGGCGACGCTGTATGATTGTCGCGACGACTGGGAGGAATTCGCCCATGTCGGCATGGCAAAGTGGTTTCGCTGTGCCGTCGAGAAATACGTCGTCAACAATTGCGACCTCACCTGCTGCGTCTCGCGCCCGCTCGCAGAGAAGATGCGCGGTTACGGCAGCGAACGGCCGGTATACGTCTCGCCGAACGCCTACGACCCGCAATTCCTCTCACCCGGCTATCGGCGTCAGCTCGACGGGCAGGTACGGATCGGCTATTTCGGCCACCTGACCGACCGCTGGTTCGACTGGGAATCCCTGATCTGGATCATGCGTCGCCGGCCGAATTACCAGTTCGAGTTGATCGGTCACGGGGCTCCCGAGAATCTGACATTGCCGGACAACGCGCGGTTGCTCGGCCCGCGCAGCCACCCCGAGATCTGCGAGTTCGCCTCGCGCTGGCACGCG
>JALSRY010000743.1 GCA_026984555.1 Phycisphaerae bacterium | reverse complement strand
CCCCGGCCAAGCCCGCCCGCCACCACGACGGCCGCGCGCCCAGCCGCAGCATCGCAGCCCACGCCACGCAAACCAGCAACAGTTGCAGCGAGCCCGGAAGTACGCGCAGACTGTACGACGCCGGCTCCATAACCAGCAGAAACACCCCCGCCGCCGCGAGCCCTGCCCCCACTCCCAGTCGCCGAAACCCGATCCAGGCCAACAACGCCGCCGTCAGCAGGTCCATCACGATCTGCGCGGCGTAAACGGCCGGCAGCCCACCCCCCGCCGCTCGCAACCCGGCCAGGAGGTAAGGATAAAGCGGCGCGGAAAAAAACGGCTGCCCGTCACTCCACTTGCCGGCCGCGATGCGCCCGGCCCAGTCCCAGTACGTCCGGGCGTCGACGCTCGGCGCCGCCGCGAGCGGGTTGTGCGCGAGGTAGTCCGCCCGGATGGCGAAATGCAGCCACCCTCCCCCGATCAATACCCCCGCCAGCACGACCCACGCCCACCACGGCACCCGAGCCGATTTGCCACCGGCCGTCGCGTGGGAAGCGTCGATTTCGGCTGGCGCGCCCGACCTCATCGTTTCCGCGTCTCTCCAACCTGCGCCCCGCGGCTGCGGATTCCGCAACCACCCGGTCGCCTCATCCTGCGAAACCTGCCGCGGAAACGCCCCGACGGCGTCCAGGCGAAGATACCGTCGTGGCCGGATCGACGAACCTGCTCCCCGGGGGCACTGCGAACGCTCGTACCAACGACGGTTTGCGAACGCTCGTACCGTGAACCAGCTTACCCGCGAACCATCATACCCAGGCCCAGGGAGAAAGTCTTTGCAAACGGGCCGGCCGACCGTTCATACGCGCAAAGCGACCCGAACTGCGCAGCTACCCCTGCCCGATCTTGCCGGCACAGAACCGCCGTCTCTCTTTCCACGCGCCTGCGACCTGCCCCCGTGCTATCCACCGGCCGTCGTGCACGTCTGGCCCGCTGTTTCCGGCGTCGCTGCTCCATTCCGACCGGCGGCCCCCCCGCGCCCCCGGCAACACCGCCAGCCGCTCTGCCCGCAATCCCAGGCATCAACGTCGGGTGGCATGTCCAAGCGTCAGCGCGGGCATGCCGAGTGCGGCCTGCTGGCGGTGCACGACGAACACGTCGTTCGCCAGCGATCCGTGACGAAACCGTGGGCCAGTTCGGGGCCAGGTTCGCGTATGTGCGACGCGGCTGACATCGTCCGCCAGCTTCTCCTGCTCCCCTGAGCTGATCGGCCCGGTGAAACGGGCCGGTATCGAGGCGGCCGGCATTCGCCTGTATCGTATGTGTTGCCCTTCGTCAACACCGTTCGCGGGATGGGCCGGGTGCCATGCCCAAGCGTCAGCGCGGGCATGCCTTACCCCCCAACGAAATCCCCGCCCGGCAGACTGCCCACGTCCGGCGACAACGCGCCGTCGGTCCGCTCGGCGCAGTACCGCCCGCTCGACCAGAGCCATTCTTCCGGCCGCGACACCAGCCCGCGCCGAACCGCAGCGCCGCGCGTGGATAGAGAACCAGAT
>JALSRY010000742.1 GCA_026984555.1 Phycisphaerae bacterium | reverse complement strand
GTCGGCGGGGCGGCCGGCGTGGTTGACCGGCGCCGGGCGACGATGGACAATGCCGGCCGATGCCCGAACAGCGGGCGATCCTTGATCCGCGATCAGGAACCATGCCATGCAGGATCTAACCGAATCGTTCGTCGAACTCGTCAAGTCCGCATCGACCGACCTTTCCCCCGACATCGAGCAGGCGCTGCGTGAGGCCTGCGCGGCGGAGGACGAAGGCTCCGCCGCCCGGGCCGCCCTCGAGACCATCCTGGAGAACGTGCGGTTGGCGCGGGAGCTGGGACGGCCGATGTGCCAGGACACGGGAACGCCGATCTTCCACGTCTGGTATCCCGAGGGCGGGTCGCAGCGGGCGCTGCGAGCGCAGATTCGCGAGGCGGTCCGCATCGCCACGGAGCGGGCTTACCTGCGTCCCAACGCGGTCGAGGCGATCTCGGGCAAGAACTCGGGGGACAACACGGGCACTGACTTTCCCTCGATCCACTTCGACGAATGGGAGCAGGACTATCTCAAGGTCGGGCTGATGCTCAAAGGCGGCGGCTCGGAGAACTGCGGCCGTCAATACAGTGTTCCCTCGCCCGAGTTCCCGGCGTCGCGGGATATCAAGGGGGTGCGCAAGGCGATTCTCGACGCGGCCTACCAGGCGCAGGGGTTGGGCTGCGCCCCGGGGATTCTCGGGGTCGGCGTCGGTGGCGACCGCGGTTCGAGCATGCTCAAGGCCAAGGAGCAGCTCTTCCGCCCGCTGGGCGACAACAACCCCGACCCGGAGCTCGACGCGCTCGAAAAGCAACTGCACCGCGAAATCAACACGCTGGGCGTGGGGCCGATGGGCTTCGGCGGCAAGACGACCGTCATGGGGGTCAAGATCGCCCAGTTGCACCGGGTGCCCGCGTCGTTTTTCGTTTCGATCGCCTACATGTGCTGGGCGGATCGGCGGAAGATCATGACCGTCAAGGACGGCGAGGTTGAGATCAAGGCCCCCTGACCGGCGCTGCCGGCTCGGCGAGCCGCCGGTGTTGTGCGCACCGCCGGCGCCCCGTTTTTTTCTCGGAGGTACGGCATGGCTACGAAGCTGACAGTTCCCATCACGGAGGAGCAGGTTCGCGCGCTCAAGGTTGGCGAGGCGGTGCTGCTCAGCGGAGTGATCTTCACCGGCCGCGACGCCGCCCACAAGTACATGATCGAGAACTTCATCCGCGGCGACTGCCCGGACAGTGAGCGAGCGGTGTACGAGGTTCTCAAGGCGGGGCTCGCCGGGGGGGTGCTGTACCATTGCGGCCCCGTTGTCCGCAAGCGAGACGACGGCAAGTACGAATTCGTCGCCGCCGGCCCGACGACGAGCATCCGCGAAGAGCCCTACGAGGCCGAGGTGATCGCCCATTTCGGCCTGCGCGGGATCATCGGCAAGGGCGGGATGCGCGAAAAAACGCTCGCCGCCTGCAAGGAACACGGCGCGGTCTACCTGCACGCGATCGGCGGTGCGGCGACGTACATCGCGCAGAGCGTCAAGGAGGTGCTCGACGTGTACAAGCTCGAC
>JALSRY010000741.1 GCA_026984555.1 Phycisphaerae bacterium | reverse complement strand
ATGACCGAGTTAGGCGGAACCGGCCAAGGCGTGCTGGGGCTCGATTGGGGCGACGTAGCGGATAACACGATCGGTGGATACGCGTTCGCCTACGCAACCGACCTCCTTCTGCCCACCCGCATCGAGTGCATCAACACGTTCTACGCCGACGACAACGGCTTCAACACGGGAACGCGCACGGCTCTGGCATCGTTTCTGATTACCCAGTTGCCGACCGCCGATCCCAACGGCGCCTTCAACACCTGGATCATTACGATCGACCTGGAGACTGCGGGGTTCAGCTTCCTCTTGAGTGGGGATGATCTCGACGCGGACGGCCTCGCCGACTTCAGCTACACTTTCTGGTTCCCCGGCGCCGAGGGTACGGCCACCGGCCCCGTGATCGCCGGTGATCCCAACCTCGCGAACCAGGGGGCCGGGATGGAGGATGTGTACGACGTGTTCGGGTCAGAGCCCAACGACCCCAACAACTTTACTTACATCGGGCCCTATTGGTTCGGCGGCGATCCGTTCGCCCAGTTCTACATGGAGCTGTTCGACGAAGCCAACGAGGGAGACTGTGCCAACCCGGGTGCTTCCGGCAACTTCTGCACGGCCGACATCGACGGGTCCGGCGACTGCATCGTCAACCTGGCCGACCTCGCGGTTCTGCTGGGCAACTACGGAGTGACCTCGGGCGCCACCCACGACCAGGGTGACATCGAGGGAAACGACGGCGATGTCGATCTCGCCGACCTGGCGACCATGCTCGGTCAGTACAACGACGACTGCAACTGATTTGCAAGCCAAACCGAATCCAACGTTCAGTTCCGTTACCGCCGCGGAGGTCTCCGGATTTCCGCGGCGTTGCTCTTGAGCTGATGAGGTACCGGGGACACGGCCGGGAAGCGCACGCGGTGCGGCGCCGGGTTGACAGACCATTACCCCACGCACCCGCGGGAGCACATCACGGGCGGGCAAGAGCGGCGTTACGCCTTGCGAGGCGCTCCGGCCTTGCCGATCACCCAGCCGAGCAAAAGGGTGATGACCACGAGGCCGGCGGCCCCGCCCAGGAAAATCCAGAACTGGTTGGTCAGGAACTCGGCGTAGTCCGGGAAAAACCCCTGCAACGAGGAAGCTACGACGCTGCCGGCCAAGGCCAACAACAGAATCGCCCCGACGAGCAACCCGGAAAACAGCCCCTCCGACGGGTCGCCCGCGACGACATACGCCGCCGGCGCCATCACCTCCGCGGCAGCAGCAGGTACGGCCTCTTCGACCGCTTCCTCGGGCTCTTCTTCGGCCTCTTCGATTTCCTCTTCCGGTTCGGCGGTCGCGATGGGGGCGGCGGCAACGTCTTCTTCGCCGGGATAAATCTCGTCGAGCAATTCGGCGCCGAGCTTGGTGTCGTCCGGTTCGTGAGTCAGATCGAGGAGGCCGGAACCGCTCCCGGTCCCTTCAAGCGCGAGTGCATCGTCGCCGGGACTGGCGGTAATCTGCGTCTCGGCCATCGGATCGGCGTCGATCTCCAGTTCGTCGTCGTCGAATACCCCGATGCCG
>JALSRY010000740.1 GCA_026984555.1 Phycisphaerae bacterium | reverse complement strand
CGCCGACTACGTTCTCATCAGTTACGGCACGGGTTCGATCATGGCGGTGCCGGGTCACGATACGCGCGACCTCGAGTTCGCGGAGACGTTCGGGCTCGAAGTGGTCCAGGTCGTCCAGCCGCCGGAGGGGCAGGACTGGCGCGGCTTCACCGGCGACGGTATCGCCGTCAACTCACCCTCGGAGAACGAGCCGGAGCGGTTCGAGGGCCAGTGTGTGCTCAACGGTCTGCCGACGCCGGAGGCCAAACGCAAGATCGTCGAGTGGCTCGAAGCCCGCGACCTGGGCGAGCGCACGGTGCAGTACAAGCTGCGCGACTGGCTTTTTTCCCGGCAGCGCTACTGGGGTGAGCCGTTCCCGATTCTTTACCGCGAGGACGGGGGCATCGTGGCGGAACGGGAAGAGAACCTCCCGGTCACGCTGCCGGAGATGGAAGACTACCGCCCGCACGCGAGCGATGACCCCAACGCCGAGCCGCAGACGCCGCTCTCCCGCGCTCCGGATAGCTGGAAGTATGTCGAGCGCGACGGGCAGCGCCTGCGCCGCGAGCTCAATACGATGCCCCAGTGGGCCGGCTCGTGCTGGTATTACCTGCGTTTCTGCGACCCGCACAACGACCGGGCCGCCATCGCTCCCGATGTCGATCGTTACTGGCTGGGCGGGAAGCTGCCCGACGGCCGGGAAAAGGTCGGTGGTGTCGATTTGTACATGGGCGGGGCCGAGCACGCCGTCCTGCACTTGCTCTATGCCCGTTTCTGGCACAAGGTGCTCTACGACCGCGGCTACGTGCACACCCCCGAGCCGTTCCACAAGCTCTTCAACCAGGGGATGATCACGGCCTACGCCTACCGCGACAAGCGGGGGGTGTGCGTTCACTACGACGACATCGACTTTCGCGAGGACGGGGCCTACCACAAGCAGACCGGCGAGAAGCTCGCCGAGAGCGTCGAGAAAATGTCCAAGACGCTCAAGAACGTGGTCAACCCCGACCGGATCGTCGAGGAGTACGGCGCCGACACGCTCCGGCTCTACGAGATGTACATGGGCCCGCTCGAAGCCTCCAAGCCCTGGAACACGCGCGACATCATCGGCGTACATCGTTTCTTGCAGCGCGTCTGGCGGCTGGTGGTGGTTCCGGCGCAGGCGGAAGGGGGCGGCGGCTCGATCAACCCGCGCATCGGCGACCAGCCCGACGCCGACCTCGAACGACTCCTGCACAAGACCATCAAGAAAGTGCAGGAAGATATCGAGCGCTTCGCGATGAACACGGCCATCGCCCAGATGATCGTCTGGTCCAACGCCGCCCAGAAGGCGGCACGTGTCGGCCGCGACCAGGTCGAGCGTTTCCTCCGGGTGCTGTGCCCGTTCGCGCCGCATATCTGCGAAGAGTTGTGGCAACGTCTGGGCCACGAAACGTCCATCCTCGCCGAGCCTTGGCCGACCTACGACGAAGCGCTCACCGTCGATGAGTCCGTCGAAATGGCGGTGCAGGTCAAGGGGAAGGTGCGCGGGCGGATCACCGTGCCCGCCGATGCGACCGAC
>JALSRY010000739.1 GCA_026984555.1 Phycisphaerae bacterium | reverse complement strand
CAGATCTTCCTGTTGCACGCCGACCACGAACAGAACTGCTCGACCTCGACGGTGCGTATGGTCGGATCGAGCCAGGCGAACCTCTACGCTTCGGTCGCCGCCGGCGTCTGCGCCCTGTGGGGGCCGCTCCACGGCGGCGCCAACCAGGCCGTCATCAAGATGCTCACCGAACTGCACGAGTCCGGCCAGTCGCTCGAGTCGTTCCTCGAGAAGGTCAAGGCGAAGGATTCCAAGGTCAAGTTGATGGGCTTTGGCCACCGCGTCTACAAGAATTTCGACCCGCGGGCGCAGATCATCAAGGCCTCCAGCGACAAGGTGCTCGCCAAGCTCGGCATCCACGATCCGCTGCTCGATCTGGCCAAACGCATGGAAGAAGTCGCCCTCAAGGACGAGTACTTCATCGAGCGCAAGCTCTACCCCAACGTGGACTTCTATAGCGGCATCATCATGAAGGCCATCGGTATCCCGGTCGAAATGTTCACGGTCATGTTCGCCATCGGCCGTCTGCCCGGGTGGATCGCCCAGTGGCGCGAGGTGCGCATGAACCCCAAGGCCCGCATCTATCGCCCGCGGCAGATCTACCAGGGACCGACCGAGCGGCATTTCCTGCCGATCGAGCAGCGCGGCTAGCCCCAGCCAAGCCTCGATACCGCCGGCGTGCGGCCTTTTCCCCACGCCGGCCGGTATCCGGCCGAACGCCCCCGCTGCCACCGGAACGCCTAACGTGAACGTGCTTGGAGGAAACAACGCCCATGGCATCGCTCAAAAACGTGCTCAAGGACAAGATCGCCGCCTATCGCCAGGACGTACGCAAGCTCATCGCCGATTTCGGTGATCGTTCCATCGGCGACGTCACCGTGGCCCAGGTTTACGGCGGGCTTCGGGGCGTGCGTGCGCTGGTCTGTGACACCTCCACCGTCAGCCCCGATACCGGATTGATCATCCGTGGGCGCCCACTGGCGGAGCTGGTCGACCTCTCGCCGGAGGCCATGTTCTGGTTGCTCCTGACGGGAGATGTGCCCGACGACGCGTCGCTTGCGGAGTTGCGCGGCGAGCTGGCCGAGCGTGCGGAAGTTCCCGACTACGTCTTCAACATGCTCCGGCACGCGCCCGAAACGATGCACCCGATGTCGCTCCAGAGCCTGGGCGTCCTCGCGCTGGAGAAGTTCTCGCAGTTCAGCCCGCGCTACGCCGAGGGCATGCCCAAGGACGAGTACTGGCAGTGGTACCTCGAAGATGCGCTCGACCTGCTGGCGAAACTGCCCGCGCTCACCGCCGGCGTCTACCGCATCCGCTACAAGGACGGCAAGCTCATCCCGCGCGACCCGAACAAGGACTGGAGCGAGAACTTCGCCCACATGATGGGGGTGCCGGACGAGTCCGGAAACCTCGCCGACCTGTTCCGGCTCTATCTCAACCTCCACACCGACCACGAGAGCGGCAACGTCAGCGCCAACCTCTGTCACACCGCCGGCTCGGCCCTGTCCAACGTCTACTACGCGGTTTCCGCCGGGCTCAACGGCCTCGCCGGTCCGCTGCAC
>JALSRY010000738.1 GCA_026984555.1 Phycisphaerae bacterium | reverse complement strand
CTTTCAAAACCAATCTCGTCTCCGCCGTGTTCGGCGCCGTGACCGTCGCCAACATCTACCTCTTCCTCCGACTCGTCACCGGTCGGCGGCGGGGGGCCGTGGTCGGCATGCTCTCGCTGGCCGTGGCGCACACATTCTGGCAACACTGCGCCTTGGCCGAAGTCTACACCGTCACCACCGCCTTGCTCGGTGCCGAACTGCTCTGCCTCTACCAGTACCACGCGACACGCCGGCCACGCTGGATCGTCCTCCTGATGTTGGCCAACGGTCTGGGCATCAGCAACCACATGATCGCCTCCTTGAGCCTGGCTTGTTACGGAATCTGGCTGCTGGCGTTGCTCGCGCGGCGCAAGGTGCGGCTCCCGGTCGCCGCCGCCGCCGCGGGAGCCTGGGTCGCGGGCGCAGCCCTCTACCTCGGCCTGATCGCCTGGCGTATTCACGCCGGCGCCGGCGTCGGCCCGACGATCCACTCGGCTTTGTTCGGCACCGGCTTCGCCCACAACGTGCTCAACGTCGTGCCCGGTCCCCGCCAACTGCTCAACAGCATTCTGTACCTCGGGTTGAGTTTCCCCACGCCCGCGGCATTGCTGGCCCTCCCCGGCCTCGCGGCACTGTGGCGCACGCGCTATCCCACGCTGCGCAACGTGCTGCTCGGGTTGCTGGCCATCCACCTGCTCTGGGCGATTCGCTACGACGTCCCCGACCAGTACACGTTTTTCATCCCCGCGCTCGTGCTGATCGCTGTGCTCATCGGCTTGGGGGCCGATCGTTTCCTCGCGTCGCGAGCCTCGCGGTGGCTGGCGGTCGTGGTGGTCGCCGCAATCCTTCCCGCGGGCGTCTACGCCGTCCTGCCCGGCTTGGCACGCCGCGCCGGCTTGCGGCTCGGCGTCACCCGCGCCGTGCCCTATCGCGACGCCTACACCTACTTCCTGCGCCCCTGGAAAACGGGCTATCACGGCGCCGATCGCTTCGCCTGCGAGGCCGCGAAACTGCTCACCCCCGGCACCGTCCTCGTCGCCGATGGCACGACCGTTCGCCCGATCCACTACTATCGAATAACCCGCGGCTGGTTCGACGGCGTGCGCATCTACCCCCCGATACGCAAACCCGGCCAGCCGAAGGTCCACCCCACCCCGGCCGCCCTCGCCGATGCGCTCGCCCGCCGGGCCGTCTTCGTCGTAACGCCGCAACGCGGCTACTGCCCCCAGTGGCTGCTCGACGGCTATCGGTTCGAGCGGGTGGGCGTGCTCTACCGTGTCGTCGGCCCCAGGGAGCACCGGACACACGCGCCCGCCGGCGACGGGGGAGGTAAGCGCCGGTGAACGACCGCCACTGTCCTACCGCGCTCGTGGCTGATGCCGACCCCGGCTTGCCGGCCCGCTGGTCGTGGTGGTGGCCGACGTTGCTGGCCGGCGTGGTGGCGGTGCGGCTCGAACCGCTGGCGACCATCGCCGCCCTGGGGCTGCTCGGCTACCTGCCCGGGCGCCTGGTGGCGCGCTGGACCGGCCTTGCGTCACGATGGGACCGGCCCGGACGGGTGCTGCTGGCCGTGGCGCTTTCGCTCGTGGTGATGCCGGTCGTGCTCAACCCGCTCTGGCATCTGACCAACGCCCGGTGGCCGTTGCTGGCTGTGGTCTGGGCGCTGCTTACACTTGCCCACGTCGCGGACGCGTGGCGGCGGCCAGGGCGGAGGCCGCCGTGCCCGGCATCGGCGCGGATGTTCGATCACCGTGCAACGCGGATCACCGCCGCCGCGATCGCGCTCCTCGTCATGCTGGCCACCATCGGCCCGTATTGGCCTACGGAGCTGCGCGGCTATCCGGTTCCGTGCCTGATCCACGATTTCATCAAGCATCACGCGGTTTTGTTTTCGCTCGCGCAGCGACCCCTGCCTCTCGGAGACCCCTTTTTCGCCGACGCCGCCGCCGGGCCGGTGTACTACTACCATTTTTTCTACCTGATCCCGGCGACGTTGCGGGCCTGGTCGGGGCACTTGAGCATCGAGTTGGCCTTCGGGCTCGGCAGCATGCTCGTCGCGCTGTCCACCGCGGGCGTGATCTACCTGATCACCAAACGCTTCGCCCGTGGCGATGGGCCGGCGATACTCGCGGCCCTGCTGGCCACTGCGATCGGCGGCCTCGATGTCGTCGCGCTGGTCATTTTTCGTCAGCCCGCGATCACGCTCGACGCCTGGGCCGATCACGTCGTCCGCATCCACCCCCTGTTGACGCAGATGATCTGGTCGCCCCAGAACGTTCAGGGACTGCTGGCGATGCTGCTCGGCGTGCTCCTGCTCTCCGAACGCGGCTGGTGGCGCGGCTGGCTGTGCTGGGGACCGATCCTCGGCGCGGGGCTCGTGGGTTCGTCCATCTGGGTCGCGGCGGGAACGTTCCCCGGACTCGTCCTGTTCGTGTCGTGGGAAACGTGCACGCGCTGTCCCTCCGCGCGCACCGCGACGCGCCGACTCGCGGGTGCGGCGGCAGTCGCCCTGTTGATGGCCGCGCTCGCCGCGCCCAGCCTCCTCGGGTACGCCGAAATGTCACGCCGCATCGGCAAGGGCCTGACACTGGCGTGGCCGTACCAGTGGCACGCTTGGCTGGGTCGGTTCGCCCCCCCCGGAGTCCTGGCGAACCTGCTCGATTTGCCCTGGGTGCTGACCCTCGAGCTCGGCCCCACCCTGTTGCTGCCGCTGTGTTTGCCGCGGGCATGGTGGCGGCGGGCGTGGCGGGATGCCGGCCTGCGCCTGCTGATGATGTGCGCGCTGTTGGCCGTGGCCGGGTTCGTGACCGTCCGCAGCCATTTTACCTACAACGATTTTGGGCAGAAGAGCATGATGGTCGCACTCGCCGCCGGTGCCGTGCTCGGCGCGGGCGTGGTCGCGCCGCGACGATCTCGCGCGAACTGGTGGAACCCGCTCGGCTGGCGCTTGTGGAAACAGACCCGCCGACATCCCCGGCGGATGCTGGCGGCGTTCGTCGCCGGCGTGCTCCTGCTGGGGCTGCCCCAGGGCTGCGTCCAGGCACCTCTGACGGCCGTGCGGCGGTATCTGCCGGCGACCGGGCCGCTGCGCCGGATCGTCCGGGAAGACCAGCGACTCGCCGCCACCGAGGCCGGCGGATATCGCTACCTGCGCAACAACCTGCCCCCCGACGCCGTCCTTCAGGCCGACCCCGGCTCCGAGCGGCTCAAACTCGCCCAGATCGCCCGCCGACAGCTCGGCGTCACCGTGCTCGACCGCGATACGATGGTCTTCTATCCCGCCGACCCGACCGCGCACGCCGTCGCGCTGCGGGAAGTGACCGCGGCGCTGAGCCGCCCCGGACCGCCCGGACGCTGTCGCGACCTGCTCCGCGCCCACCACATCACCCACGTGTTCATCGGCGTGCTCGAACGGCAACGCTGGCGGGGACGCGAAAAATTCAACGACCCCGGCTGCTTCGCCAAGCTCTATGACGACGGCGCGTGCACCGTGTTGGCCGTATTGCCGCCCCGCTGATCCGCCGGATTCCTGCTGCTTCGGCTCGAACCAGTACACCTCCAGCGTCTCCTTGCGCCCGTGGCGGTCGTAGATGAAAATGCTCTCGTGCTTGCGGGGCGCGCCCAGGCGAGCCCCCAGCACCTCCACGTAGGCGTGGAGCAGATCGAGAAACCGGCCGTCGTACGCGGCGAACTCCGCTTCGTTCTTGATATCGCTCCGCGTGCCGCGGTAGGCCAGGACCGCGATGGCCCGCTCGCCTTCGGCGAACCGCACCTCGTGGGGGTCGGGGGCCCACTCGATACGCCCGGGGGCGAAACGCAATACGTTGAACACGAACTGCGACCCCGTTCCACGAAGTTCCCCCACGAACGGCGCCCACGGTACGTCCGGCTCGGGTGCGTTGAACACGATCCAGCGATCCTGTGGCGATGACTCGGCGGCGACTTCGAGCACCGCCTGGTGGCTGTGGAGCGTGCGCGTGCTCTTGTACGGCTTGACGATGTCCTTGACGATCCCCGTGATCGCCACCGCCGCCAGGCCCACCCCCACCAGCCGCAACACCACCGCGCGCCGCGGACCGGCGAAGCGGTTCCGCAGCACCGCCCATCCCCCCACACCAGCGAGCAGGCAGAACGATGGGGCGAGGTACTGCGTCGTCCGGGCCGACCCCCCGTAAGGGTACAGGTGCATCGCTGCCGCCAGAAAGGTCAGTACCAGCGGACCGATCAGCAACCACAGCAGCGCGCCCCCGCGTCTTCCCAGGTGTACCACGCCTACCACGACCAGCAGAAAAGTCACCACGCTCGCCGGCGCCGCCCCTCCCACCGGGTAGGCCATCATCCGCCCCAGGTGCATGTACACGAACCACAGCAGGAACTTCCAGGGATTCAGCAGCGGCGGAAAGGTGCGCGCCCACATGTCGATCTGCGTGAGCCGGGCCGCCGCGACCGCGTGCGGATGCCCGTAGATCACGTACATCCACGCGAAACTCCCGGCGCCAACCGCCGCGAAGACCAGCCAGCCGACCAACGCCGCCGCCGTCTTCCGTTTCCGAATCACGCGGTACCCCAGCAGCAGCGCCACCGTACCCGTGACGAACACCGACGGGTACGAACACCACGGCGCCAGCCCCGCCGTCGCCGTCAATGCCACCCACCGCATCGGCGATCGGGGCCGTTCATACACCGCCCAGCCCAGCGTCATCAGCCCCATCGCCACCAGCAAATCGAACGAGTACGGTTTGATTTCGGCTCCGTGGCGGACGGTGTAGTACGCGCAGGCCAGCAGGCCGACCGCGAGGAACGCTTCCCGCGGCTTCACCACACGCCGCGCAAATCGCGCGAACAGCAACAGTCCGCCGGCGCCCGCGAGCATCGGCACCAGCCGCAACGCCCACTCCGAGTAGCCCAGCAGCCGCGCCGCCGTCAGCTCGATCCACATGAACACCAACGGAACGATCTGCCCGTACAGCAGCGGCTTGAGCATGCCCGCGTAGTCACGCTTGAAAAAGTTGACCGCGACGAACGCCTCGTCACCCCACACCGGAAACCCCACCGCGTATCGCACGATGCGCCACGCGAGCCCCAGCAGGATCAGCAGCAGGAGAAAATCGCGCAGCCGCACGGGACGCAGGGGGGATGTCCGCCAAAGCGCGGACCGGTTCGACGCCAGCGCCTGCCAAACGCGGGACGACGCCCGCCGCTCGGTTACAGCGGTGGGGCAGCGGCGTGAGACGTGCTCCGCCGCCGCGCGGTCATGCCGCTCGCCGCTGGGGGACTGGTTGGGGTCGTGTTGCCGTGGGCCGGTCATGAGCGCGGAGAATACTGCGCGACGCCCGAAGTGAAAACCGAGCCCGCCCCGCCGCCGCGCTCTTCACGCGCGCGGGCGAGAGTCGATGTTTCCGGCTACCGGCGAGGAATGGGTCAGGTTCCCTTGCCCCTGCTCTGATCTATGACGGGGTACAGGTGCGGGAGTTCGACGGTCCGGGTTTGCCCGCCCGCGTGGACGGCCATCCCGACCGTTCCGCGCATCGACGCGCCGCCGAACAAGCCATCACGCCGCAGGGCATAGAACGTGAGTCCATAGTTCGGCCGGCCCTGCGCGTCGCGCAGGCGCTTCTCGGTCTTGTGGGCGATACGTTTGAGCATCGCCACGCAGGCCTCTTCGGGTGTCATGCCCTGGCGCATGAACTCGACCACCATGAAGCACGAGCAGTTCTGGAGATTGGCCTCGCCGCGTCCGGTCGAGCCGCACGCGCCGACCTCGTTATCCACGTACAGCCCCGCGCCGATGATCGGCGAGTCCCCCACGCGCCCGGGAATCTTGTACGAGAGCCCGGAAGTGGACGTGCAACCGAACAGGTCGCTGCCGCCCGTCAGCGCCATGCACGTGATCGTGCCCGTGGTGTATTCGATCCGGTCGCCCGCGCGGCTCTGACGGCCGGCCTGCTCGGGCGAGAGCCAGTCGTCCTTGTCCGAGAGCGATTCTTTCCACCGGAGCCACATCCGCCGGGCCTGGTCCGTGAGCAGGTTTCGCTCTTTGAACCCGTGTGCTCGCGCGAAACGCAACGCCCCTTCCCCGACCAGCAGCACGTGGTCCGAACGGCGCATCACGGTCAATGCCACGCTCGACGGGGTCGCGATGTTCTCCAACGCCGCAACGCCGCCCGCCTTGTGCAGCGGGCCGTCCATCACGCAGGAGTCGAGCTGGACGACCCCGTCCTCGTTGGGCAATCCGCCCACGCCGACCGAGTGATCCGTTTCGTCGAGTTCTTCGATGTTGATACCCGCGACCACCGCGTCGAGCGGGTGCGTACCCTTGCGGATCAGCTCCGCCGCCTTCGTGCAGGTTCGCACACCGTTGGCGCTCGATATGACGATCGGGCGTTCGCCGGGCGGTTTTTGCGTCGTGTTCGAGTCGGCTTTGGTCACGGGCACCACCGTCTGAGAAACTGCCGCCGCGGCAACACCCGTCGCGGCACGCACGAAGTCACGTCTGCTGATTTCCATGATTACCTCGATTTCGGCGGCCAAATCGGCCTTGGGTTGTTCGCCGCTGGGCCGGAACCAACTACCCGCGCTCGCCGGACACTTCGACTCGCCCCGGTACCGCGCCGGCGGCCGGACCGTGGCCGAAAACGCCCCTGGCGTCATGCGTTCGCACCGCTGCCCCCGCCCGATCGGACGCACATCATACCCCCTCGGATGCGGAAGGGGCGAGCCGGCGGTAGAATCTTGGGCATCGCGGCATCGGACCGGGCGGCCCGGTTCCGACGGCCACCGGCCGACTTCGCTGCCGAAACCGAACACGAAAAGGACACTACACATGGCCGACGACACCACCCAGAAACTTCTCGATCAGGCCCGCGCCCTCGGCGAGGCGATCGCCGCCCATCCGAGTGTGCAGGCCTGGCGCCAGGCTGCCAACGCCGTCGCCGGCGATGCCGACACGCGCACACTGCTCGGCGAGTATCAACACCAGGCCGAACGCCTCCGGCAGCTCGAAGCCCAGATGAAACCCGTCGAGGTCGCCGACAAACGCAAGCTCGCCGAACTCCAGGACCAGGTGGCCGGCAACACGCTCATCAAGCAGATGATGGCGGCCGAAACCGATTACGTGTCGCTGATGAACCGCATCAACCAGGCGATGGCCGGGCCGCTCAACGCCGGCGACTCCGGCACCGCCGGCGATACCGCACAAGAGGCTTCCGCTTGACCCGAACGGACGCTTCCGCTCGCGATCCGAATCCCGAGTACGCACCCACCCCCGCGGGCGCTCCGCCGGCCTGCGCCCGAAAACCGCTTTCCCCCCTGGCGTGCGCCTGGCTTGCCGCGCTCCTCGCCTGGACCAGCATCGTTGCGTTCTAC
>JALSRY010000737.1 GCA_026984555.1 Phycisphaerae bacterium | reverse complement strand
CGCCCGCCGCAAGTCCCCCAACCGGGCGGGCGTGACATGATCCGTGCGGCCCGTCTCGGCGGGCTCGTCGCCCTCCTGATCGTCCTCGCCCCCCCGCTGTCCGCGGGCGAACCGAGACTCCTCGACGGATTCGAGACACCCGCCCACTGGACGGTCATCACCTCCGACGGTGTCACCGCCACGCTCTCGGCCGTCGCCGGACGACACGGCTCGGCACTGCGACTCGATTTCGATTTCGCCGGCGGTGCCGGCTATTGCGTGATCCGCCGCCAGCTCTCCCTCGACCTGCCCGACAATTACCGCTTTGCGCTCGCGCTGCGCGGGGACGCCCCGCCCAACAACCTCGAGTTCAAGCTGATCGACGCCGACCACCCGAACGTCTGGTGGAACGTGCGGCGAAACTTCGACTTTCCCGCCGACTGGCGGATACTGTTCGAGAGAAAACGCCAGGTCCGTTTCGCCTGGGGACCGGCCGCCGGACAGCCGCTGCGTCGCATCGCGGCAATCGAGCTGGCGATCTCAGCGGGCGCCGGCGGCAAGGGTTATGTGCTCTTCGACGACCTGACCTTCGAGCCGATGCCCGTCCCCCGCCCGCTGACACGAGCGCCCCGGCTGCGGTTTTCCTCCGCCGCCGACAGTGCCGCCCCGCCCCTGATCGTGCCCGATCCCGCCGGCCGGCTCGACTGGCACAGCGCCGCCACCGACCAGCATCCCACCGTCGTCGCTGATCTGCGCCATTACCACGAGTTCGGAGGCGTGCGACTCGACTGGGACGCCCACGACTACCCCCGCGACCTGGATGTCTCGGTATCCATCGACGGGAAACGCTACCGCACCATCGCCCGCGTGCGCAACGCCGCCGGCAAGCGGCGCTACGTCCGCCTCCCTGACGCCGAAGGACGCTACCTCAAACTCGATGTCCGCCGAGCTTCGCGAAATCGCGGCGTCGGCCTGCGCGGATTCCGCGTGCTCGACGTTGCCTTCGGCGAATCGCTCAACAACATGTTCACGACCATCGCGCACGACCGGCGACGCGACTGGACCCCACGATATTTCGCGGGTCAACCGCGATATTGGACGGTTGTGGGTATTCCACAGGATGGCGACGAGGCGCTCGTCGACGCCGCCGGGGCGGTCGAGGTCGGGCGCGGCGCGTTCCGCATCGAGCCGATGTTGTGGGCCGATGGCCGCCTCATGACGTCGGCAGACGCCAGAATCACGCAATCCCTGGCGGAAAACTACCTGCCGATTCCCACGGTCACATGGCGTGTCGACGGACTCTCGCTCGCCGTGACACCCCTCGCAGCGGGCGCAGCGGGACGCAGCGGTGTCGCCATACGCTACCAGATTCGCAACGACACCAACCGCCAGCGACAAGTCCGCTTGTTTCTCGCGATTCGCCCGTTCCAGGTACTGCCGCCTTGGCAGAACCTCAACATCACCGGCGGCGTAACGCGAATCACGCACCTGACGCTCGACGCCCGCTCGGCAATCGTGAACGCAAAGCCTGTAACAGTATGGACTTCGGCGGATGCGTTCGGCGCCACGAACTTTGCGCGCGGCGAAATCGTCGAGCACCTCGCCGCCGGTACGCTCCCCACGACACCAAGCGCGCGCGACGCGGACGGCCTGGCGTCGGGGGCGTGGTGTTACGATTTCAACCTGCCACCAGCTTCGACACGGTACGCGATGGTGAGTTTTCCCTTTCACACTCGCGACGAGTTGGCGCCCGCTTCCGCGTTGGAGCCCGAAGTCGCCGCCGAACGATTCGAGCGTCTACTGGCGGCGGGTAGCGACGAGTGGCGGAAAACGTTGGGGCGCGTGACGATGGACGTACCCGCGTTGCCATTCGCAACGAAGCTGCGAGACACCTTCCGAACGACGCAAGCGTACATCCTGATCAACGCCGACGGCCCCGCCATGCAACCCGGCTCGCGCACCTACGCGCGGAGTTGGATCCGCGACGGTGCGATGACATCGACAGCGCTGCTCTACACCCGTCATACGCAGCAGGTACGCGCATTTGCCGATTGGTACGCCGGCTTCCAATTCCCCAGCGGCAAGGTGCCGGCGGTGGTGGACGATCGGGGAGCGGACCCCGTCGACGAACACGACAGCACGGGCGAGTTCATCCACCTGTTGCGCAGAACCTACCAGTTCACGCACGATGCCGCGTTTCTGCGAGCGCACCTGCCGCAGGTCATCGCCGGCGTGACATACATCGAGTCGCTCCGAGCCCGGCAGACCGGGCCGGATTACCGCGACGGACCACCCCGGCGGCGAGCGTGTTACGGCCTCGTGCCGCGGTCGATCAGCCACGAGGGTTACTCGGCCGAGCCGATGCACTCGTACTGGGATGATTTCTGGGTGTTGCGTGGGCTCGAAGACGCCGCCGCCATCGCCGACACCTGCCAGCGGCCGCGATTGGCGCACCGATACGCGACATTGCGTGACACCTTCCAGCACGATTTGTACGCCTCGATTCGGCTGGCGATGAAGAACCACGGCATCGACTACATTCCGGGTTGTGTCGAGCTGGGCGATTTCGACGCAACTTCGACGGCGATCGCCGTGTTCCCCGGCGACCAGCTCGGCCGAGCTCCCGAGCCGGCACTGCACAACACGTTCGAGCGTTACTGGCGATTCTTCTGCAAACGACGCGCGGGCGAGTTGAAATGGGACAGCTACACGCCTTACGAAATCCGCCTGGTGGGTACGTTTATCCGCCTGGAACAACCCGAGCGGGCTCGCGAGCTGCTGCGTTTTTTCTTCGAAGGACAGCGGCCGGCGGCGTGGAACCAGTGGGCCGAGGTTGTCTGGCGCGACCCGGCAACCCCGCGCTTCATCGGAGACATGCCCCATACGTGGGTCGGCTCGGCGTACATCAACGCCGTCCGCAGCATGTTCGTCTACGAGGACGAGCGGCGTGAAGCCCTGTTACTGGCGGCGGGTGTGCCGCGCGCGTGGCTGGATGTTCCCGGGGGGCGCGTGCGTATCGCCGCGTTTCCGACACTGTATGGCGACGTGTCGTACACGCTGGCGCGTGAGGGTGGAGCATACATCCTGCGTTTCGACGCAGCGCCGCCCAATCCGCCGGGCGGGCTGGTCGTGCCCGAGTGGGTAACCATTTCCCGGGCTCCAACAAGCAGGCCGTGATCTCACGGGCTCGTCGGCACGGCTCACGCGACGGGGGATTCCCGGGCGATGCCGGTCAGTGTTGGCATGTGGCGGACCCTCGCAGGCTGCGGACGCGCAGCGCTGCTTGCAACCGGGACAGGTCCACGCTGCCGGGTGCTCGAAACGTCACGCTCAGGGGCTGGCCGGGGAAGAGCGTGAAATAATTATCGCTGAGGATGCCCCGGATATCGCCGGGATCGACTTCCACGAACAGCGCGATGTTGTCGGTGTTCAGTGTGATTCGCGCGGTGCTTGCGCCGGCCGGAGCTCGCGGCGTACCGGGCTCGGGCTCGATGGTCGCCTCGATCCGGGGGCATGCGAGCGGCAAGTGCCTGTACGGTGCGAACACGTGCACGTTCTCGTGCCGGCAGCCGGGTGCATCGATCCGCAACCGGGCGATGCAAGACGCCTTGTCCACCTGCTCGAACAGGCCGGCATGGGGAATCGTCATGAAGCTGCGGCTCGCGCCGGCGGCGAGGCTCACGACGCCGGTCCGTTCGGACACGCGGCGCCCGTCGAGATTCCAGAGTTCGAGCCGCCACTTCGCGTCGATGGCGTGCGTAAGATCGCTCGTGGCCCACAAGTGGAGTTCGTCTTCGTCATGGACCAGCGAGCCGAGGAGGGGCGAATAGAATCGCCGGGCGAAATAGTGCGGGGCCTTGTAGCGAAGGGCGTAGTCGATGGACGCCCAGGACACGACGACCCAGCAATCCTCCAACTGCCAGTAGAGCGTTCCCATGCAGTGCGGTTTGAGTCGCCGCCAGTGCTCGACGCCGTTCTTGAGCGCCAGGCCGTGCACGAGCTGGCTCAAGTAGCACATTTCGTCGAAGTCCGCAGGCTCGTGAAACAAGCGTTTCACGCCGGCGGTGATTCTCTCGTTTCCGCCGGCCGAGCGCTGGTGGTGGACGACGACGGGATCGTCCGCGCGGCATATCTTCGACGTAATCGCGGTCCGCAAGGTGCTGAGCGAAGGCAACGATTGGAAGCCGAACTCGCTGCAAAACCGTGGAGAAACCCGCAGGTAGTGATCGAGCTCCCGGCCGGGTTGCCACATCTCCCAGTAATGCACGTCGCCGCGCGCCGGGTCATTGGCCCTGGCGGCCCCCTGGCTCGACGGGGAGCTGGGCCACCAGGGTCGGCCCGGGTCTTCTTCGGCGACGGTTGATGCGAGCGTGCCGAGAACCAGGCGGTCGTAATCCTCGCGGGAAGGCCGCTGGTCGTTGTTCGGGTCCATCAGCTCGAAGAAAAGCCACTCGTTCTCGTTGTCGCCGCACCAGAGCACGATCGAGGGGTGGTTGGCGAGTCGTCTGATTTGGTGGCGTGCCTCGGCGGCGACGTTGTTGCAAAACGCGTCATCGGCGGGGTAAGCCGCGCACGCGAACATGAAATCCTGCCAGACCATCAGGCCCAGCTCGTCGCACAGGCGGTAGAACGTGTCGCTTTCGTAGATGCCGCCCCCCCAGACACGGAGCATGTTCATGTTCGCATCGACGGCGGCGCGAAGGAGAAACTCGTAGCGTTCTTCGGACACGCGAGTCGGGAAGGAGTCGGCGGGGATCCAGTTCGCCCCCTTGCAGAAAACGTCGGTCCCGTTGATGCGGAAAAAGAATGTCTCACCGGCGGCGTCCGGCTCCCGAACCAGCTCGACCGTACGCAGGCCCACGCGGGCCTCGGTCTCGTCGGCGATCGAACCGTCGTCTTCGACCCAGCGGGCCGCGATGGTGTAGAGATGGGGTTCGCCGTACCCCGCGGGCCACCACAGCCGGGGCGAGGAGATCGACACGTCCGCCTCGACAACCGCATGACCCGCGGAAAGCCGTGCGGGCGTGACCGCGGCGGGTCGGCTCGCTCCGTTCACGAACACTTCGAGCCGCCCGACGGTGTTTTCGGGAACGAACAGGTGAGCGCGCACGTTCAGCCGCACGCGGTCGGACTCGTGCTGCTGCCGGGTCGTGAGGTATTCGATGAGGGGCGCATCGCCGGCGACCAGGCGAATGCTTCGCCAGATGCCGCTGGTAGCCAAACACGGCCCCCAGTCCCAGCCGAATTGGTACTGGGCCTTGCGCAGGTACGGGCGATAGGTCTTGCGGGTGCGGCCGGAACCCCAGTCGTATTCCGATCCGAACAGCTCGGTGGACGTTGCTTCGGCGCGTTTCTTGCCGGAACGGGTCGGCGAACGGAATACGATGCGGATCCGGTTTTCTCCGGGGACCAGGTGGGGCGCCACGTCGAAGCGGTACTGGCGAAACATGTTCGCGGTTTCGCCGACGAGGCGATCGTTGACGAAGACGCGGGCGACGGTATCGAGCCCGTCGCAGACAAGTTGCTGCACCTTGTGTGCGCAGAATCGCTCGTCGAGGTTGCATGTTCGCTCGTATTCCCAGTCGGCTTCGTCGATCCACAGCACATCGAGCTCGTTCGTGTCGACCAGCGGGTCGGGAATCTTTCCCGCCGCCATCAGGTCGGTGTGAACGCAGCCGGGCACCGTCGCGGGCGTCCAGTCGGGTTTTCCCACCTGGCGCATCTGCCAGGCGCCGTCGAGTGCGATGCGTTTGCGCATTGGTTTTCCGTTCGAAAAGGGTCCTGGTGTGGGGAAAGATTGCCGGCAGTCGGGCGGCCGCATCGCGCGAGCCGCCAACGCGGTGTCGAGCCGGGGCGCGACGCGCGGCCAGGTGTAGGCCCGCACGGCGCGCGTGGCTAGGTCGGTGGGCAACGAGACGCCGCGGTCCATCCGCCGGGCCAAATCCGCCAGCCGGCCGGCGAGAGCCTCGGCGGAGCCATCGAAGAAACACAGGTCGGCCGCCTCGGGCGGCAAGTCCGTGAAAATCTCCGGGTAGGCGAGCCGTCGCGGCAGAACCGGCCACGCGCCGGCCAGCACGGCCTCTACGACGCTCAAGCCGAAGAATTCGTGATCGGCCGTGGATACGATCACGTCCGCTTCGCGCAGGGCGGCGAGATAGTCGGCGCGGCGCTGCTGGTATCCCCAGCGGTCGATACATCGGGCGAACTGCCGGCGGGCGCGATCGAAACACGCGGGCACATCGCGAAACCGCTCGCCGATGACACTGAGACGAAACACGATGCCCGCGTGGTCGAGACGGCGGATCGCGTCGAAGAACAGCCCGGGATTCTTGTCGTGTTCCCAGCGTGCGGCCCAGAGGATGCGTAGCGGTCCCGGAGGGCGCGGGCCGCGTGCCGGGAGGGGATCGACCCCGGGCGGCATGACGCGCGTTTTGGCGGCGATGCGCGCGACGACATCGACGGGGTGATCGTCGGGCATCCGCTGGAGGAAACGGGGCAACGCTTCCAGAAACGAATCGCGGTTGAAGGTCGAATTGAACCACACCTCCGTTGCGGCCAGCGCGGTGGTCATGTTCGTGTAGCCGAAGTGATAGTCGCGTTCCTGTTGGTGGCGCACGGGGTAGGTCAGTTGGTTTTCGTGGAAGTAGACGACGGCGGGGAGGTTGGACAGGGGCGGCGGCGCGAGGCCACGCCACGCCGCCAGATCGAGCATATCCGAACACCAGAGCACATCCCACCGCTGGCCGGCGGCGACGCGTGGACGGAGGGCATCCGCAAACGCCAGGGCGCTGTTGCGCATCCGCCATTTCCACTTGAACGCCGGCCGCGTCAGCAGTGTCCAGTCGTGCCGACTGTGACCGCGCCAGCCGTCGAGAAACGCCTGATGGCTCCCGCCGTAGTAAGGTTCGAGAGCCAAGACACGCACGGGGAGTCCGGCGAAGTCGGTGGGGGTTGCGGAGCGGGACATCGACACAGCCCGGAAAGCCGAAAAGCGGACGCCACCACCCGACAGCGCCCGCCTCTAGCATACTTGGGATGCCTCGCCAGGGACTCGAACCCCGGACCCGCTGATTAAGAGTCAGCTGCTCTGCCAACTGAGCTAGCGAGGCGTTGCGGCTCGCCGAGGAGCACCCGGGCCAGCCTCCGAAATACTACCATCCCCGCCGGCGCTCGCAAGATGGATCGGACGAGAGGAGGAGGAAAAAGATCCGCGAGCGGGGCTGTTCGTGGCCCCGGAGGCGGCGACACGCCACCGCGCTCCCGGTCGCAACCCGCAGGCCGGCGAGCGACGGCCGCCGACTGGTCGGGGCTCTGCCCGCCTCAGTCCGCCCGAGCATCAATAAACGTCGGGAGGAGGTTGTGGCC
>JALSRY010000736.1 GCA_026984555.1 Phycisphaerae bacterium | reverse complement strand
GGGCGAGCTACCTGGTCCTGGTCGCGCCGCGGTTGCTGCCCAACCGGCGCGACCTGCTCGAGCGCATCGGGGACTCGGCTCGCCAGTATCTCGTCGAGATGCGTATCCGGCCCGGTTGTCCGCTCAGCGGCAAGACTGTGGAGGAAGCCGGGCTGCGTCGCCTGCCGGGGCTTTTTCTGGTCGAGATCGTCCGCGACGGGCGGATCATCGCCCCGGTCGAGCCCCACGAGGTGCTGATCGAAGGCGACCAGCTCGCCTTTGCCGGTGTGGTGCAAACCATCGTGGACCTCGAACGCATCCCCGGATTCGTTCCGGTCACCGAGGAAACGCACGACGCCAGCTTCGCCGAGAAACGCAACCGGCGATACTGTGAAGCGGTGATCTCGGCCACCTCGCCGCTGATCGCCCGCAACATCCGCGATTCCAACTTTCGCGCACTCTACAACGCCGCCGTGATCGCGGTGCATCGTGGCGGGACACGGCTGCGCGGGCGCATCGGCGACATCGTCCTGCGCGAGGGCGACACGTTGCTGCTCCAGGCCGGCGCGCACTTCGTCGAAGCCAACCGCAACAACCCCGACTTTTACCTCGTCAGCAGCCTCGATTCGGTCCGCCCGATTCGTCACGAACGCACCGCCATCTGTATCGGGCTGCTCGTCCTGCTCGTGGTACTGCTGGTGTTCGGCGAGCGGATCAGCGCGATGTTCGGAGGACAGATCAGCCTGCGGCCCGTGGTGGCGGCCCTGGTGGTCGCCGGGCTGATGATGCTCACCGGGTGCATCTCCGTCTCGGATGCCCGCCGGGCGGTGAGCCTCGACGTGCTGCTGATCATCGCGGCGGCGTTTGGTCTGGCGACGGCGTTGCAAACGTCCGGGGCCGCGGCCGCGATCGCGCACCAGCTCGTCGCGTTGACCAACACGGGCAGCGCCCTCGTCGCGCTGTCGGTGGTGTACTTGTTGACGGTCGTACTGGGCATTTTCATCACGAATCGGGCGGCGGCGTTGCTGATCTTTCCCATCGCGATGGTGATGGCCCAGCAGCTCGGCCTCAACCCGCGGGCATTTGCGATTACCGTCGCGGGCGCCGCCGTCGCCAGCTTCGCTTCGCCGATCTCCTACCAGACCAACACGATGGTCTACGGAGCCGGCGGGTACCGCTTCGGCGATTTTGTGCGGGTCGGCTTGCCGCTGCACGTGTTGCTGTGGATCGTGGCGATGATCGTCATTCCGGTGGTCTGGCCGCTGCACCTGGGGGGTTAGTCCCGCAACCACTCTTGCACCGAGCCCCGATGCGCGAAACGATGCTCCGGTGTGATGCGAGCCACGACCCCGTGTGCAAAGAGAACCTCCATGATGCGTATGAAAGCCCCTCGACGTTTGTATCTTGTCGCCGGATTGATCGCCGCCGCCATGCCCATCATTTGTGCGCAGGCCCAGCCGCGGCCCGACCGGCCGGTTCCCTGCCCGCCCGAGTGGCAAACGACGGCCGAGCGGACCCGCTACGCCGAGACCGGTCGCTACGCCCAGGTTGTGCGTTTCTGCCGG
>JALSRY010000735.1 GCA_026984555.1 Phycisphaerae bacterium | reverse complement strand
CCGGATCGCCTGGACAGCCCTGCGCATCGCGCTCGGCGATGTCCCCGGCGCGAACGATCTTCGCATCCACGACCGGCGACCACGCTGGCGTTGCTGGCAACACCGCGGGGCGACCGCACAGGCCTCTGCCTGCGCCGGCTCGGACTGGCCGGATGCCGTCCGCGACGTCGTGCGCCGATTGCGACTGATTCGGCAAAACCGCCTGCCGGCGACACAAATGCGCACCATCGCCCGGCTCACCACCGTCCGCCACCTGCTCGCGCTCGACTCGCCCACCGCTGTCGCCCGGGCCCTCGCGGCGGGGGAGGACAACCCGTGGCAGATGCGCATCGAGACGGCGTCGCTGGGCCGGCGGCTGGCGCGACTCGCACGACGCGTGTCCATCACATTCGAAGTAAGCGGCGACATCGCCACCGAGGCCGACGTGCGCCGTGCCGCCACAGAACTTCACAGGGAACGGTAATCGACAGGAAAGCGACCGCGCGCCCGCGACAACCTCACGGCCGGCGGATGCGCAGCCAGTGCGGCCGGAGACGATCACGCAACCATTCACTCATGCGCAGCCCCATGCCACGGGTCTGCGTGCGGTACTCGAATCGACGAACGTCATCCGGGCCGGCTACCGGCCGCCAGCGCGATGCCCACAGGCCCCCAAGTGTCCAAATCAACGTAGCCACGCGCGACCACCATCGGCGGCGCCGCCCACGTCGTCCCCGCTCGATGCCCAAATCCGACACGAGTACCGGCCGGCGCGCCGGCGGATGCAATCTCGACGTTGACGCGGAAAACCATCTCATCGCTGCACGGCACACCGCACGCTCGCGAGAACTTCCTCCGGCGGACGCGACGAAAACGCCGAACGCCCCCACAACTGGACCCGCTCGAGGATGTTCTTCTCCTGCTCGTAATAGTTCGTCACGTGGCTGATCCCACCCTCGACCAGGTCGCCCCCGCGGTAGTCCACTTCGAGCAGCCAGCGGCCCACCGCCTCCTCGTGCTCGGCGGGAAAGACCAGCGCGGTCACGTACCGCCCCTCCCCCTCGACCCCCGTATCAGCCAATTGCACATACGCCCGGCAGGGCGGCGGCACCGCCTCCGCCGCGTGACGCAACGCCTCGAAGTCCTCACGGGCCCGGTCCAGACCCGCGCGGTAGAAAAACATCCCGCTTTCGAGGTGAAAACGCTCCGGAGCAACGCCACGCAGCTCGAACTCCCCGTTCGGCCGCGCGCGGTGGATTCTGTACACCTTCCCTCCGCCGTACTGCTTGTCCTCCAGCAGCACTTCGATTTCCTCGGCGGTGTAACCAACGGCCACCCACTCGCCAAAATCATAGACGTATAGCCCGTCGAGCCGCTGCGGCTGATCGACACGAGGCAGTTTCATGCGGCACACCTCCCGTTTGGTCCCAGTTCGCATCATCATTGTAGCAGCCAACCGCGGGTGTGTACCGCGTGTCTCACCGGGCGTGGGTTGGTTTCTGGATCGCGCGGATCACCGCCGGCGGTGAGACAATCGCCCCATACCGGCGCAAAAAGGCGGGCGAGCCGAGCATGGGCGTTGGCGGGACTCGGCTCGCCCTCATCAGGGAACGGAGGATGGTAGATTCGACAGGAAAAGGCTCGTAACCGCGCCGCCGGGGCACACCAGCGGCGCATGTCATCCTTGAACGGATTACGAGCCTCTTTCCTTTCCGGCTTGCCGAAACGCCGGCGGCTTCTTCAGCCGTGGCGCAGCCGCGCCGCCGATGCGTTCCCGCAACACTCGCTTCACGCGCCCTCGCCGCCCGGGCGTGGTACCGCAGCCGGACGGTCCGCGGGCGTCGGGTCGCACGCCAGCCCCCAGGCCAGCAGCTCGCCCCGGATCAGTTCCTCGACCAGCGTTGCACTCACCAGCCGGTAGTCAAGGGCCAGGATGCGCCGTTCGATCTCGCTGGCCAGGATCCGCGACGTCTCGTAACTCAGGCCAAAGCGCCCCTGGAGCGTCTCGACGATCGCCGCCTTGCTCCAAGGCCGCGGCTCGCCCGCCTGCTCCGCCAGCACCCGCACGCGCCGCCGGCGCTCCGCACGCCGCCGCCGATGACGCGCCAACCGCTCGGCCACATCGCCCAAGCCCGTGTCGGTCAGCACGGCGTGCACGCAACGAAAAACGTACTCCGCCGACACCGGCCCGGGCTCGCGCCGCTTGAGCATGTGCAGGCGCAGCGCTTGCACCAGCGGCCCGGCGAGACGATGGTCCCGCCGCTGGGCCTTCATCGCCGCCACCAGGCAACGATGCGGCTTGGCCTGCTGAAACGGCTCCAGCCCCCCCTCCCGCTTGGCGATCAGGATGTCAGCCGGTCTGCCCATGGTGCGCCCACTTATTCGAACAAATCCTGTTGGCCGGGAATATCCACGGCCGCCTCGTCGATCAGTTCCTGCGCTTCCTCGATGAACTCGCCTACGTCCTCGAACTGCCGGTATACGCTCGCGAACCGCACGTAGGCCACCTTGTCCACCCGCTTGAGCACCGCCCCCAGCCGCTCGGCGATGGCAAGGCTCGACACCTCTTTGTCAAAACTCGCCGTCAGGCCGCTCTCGACCTCCTCGACGATCTGGTCGATCTGCTCCGACGTGATCGGCCGCTTGTACGCCGACTGCCGAACCGCCTCATGAATCTTCTCACGCTGGTACGGCACGCGTGAACCATCGCGTTTGATGACCGACAGCTTGACCCGGTCTTCCACACGCTCGTACGTCGTGTAACGCCGGTTGCAAGCCAAGCACAAGCGCCGCCGCCGCGTGCATCGCCCGCCGTCCGTGGCACGCGAATCAATGACCTTGTCGTTGTCGGCGTTACAGTAGGGGCAACGCATGGAAACGCGCACTCAACGGGGCACAACACCGACCGGCTATCCGCCAGACTTGCCGCGCTCTCCCGCCCGACAAAGCCAGCCCCGCAGATGCCCCAATAGCTTGATACTGAGGTAAGCATAATACACAATATCATGTGTGTCAACCCGTTCGACGAACGAAATAGACATTCTCCACCAATCCCGGTATAAGACCCCACATGCCTCTGCCCCTCGCCGAGTTCCGTCACGGGGATCTCCGCATCCTCGGCACCTCGCTCGCCGGCGAAGAATCTTTCGCCATCGTCCCCGAACTCAACATCGCCTTCGATTTCGGCCGCGCCCCCCGCGAGCTCATCGGCATCGACCACGTCTTCCTCACCCACGGACACATGGACCACGCCGCCGGCGTCGCCTACTACTTCTCCCAGCGAATGTTCGTCGATCTGCCCCCCGGAAACCTCTACGCCCCCGGAGCCTTGATCGAACCCATCCAACACCTCCTGAAAACCTGGGCCGACATCGACGGACAGGAACCGCCCGCCCGCCTTCATGGCGCCCAACCCGGACAGGACATCCCAATCCGCCGTGACCTGATCGTTCGCCCCTTCAAGGTCGTACACCCCTGCCGCCGACCCGGTGGACGCGTCATCGAATCCCTCGGCTACGCCGCCATCGAGATCCGCCGCAAACTCAAAGACGAATTCCACGACCGCACCGGCCCCCAGCTCGTCGAACTCAAGAAAAATGGCGTCGAAATCACCCGGCGGGTCGAAATCCCCCTCGTGGCCTACTGCGGCGACACCGCCGTCGGCGATTTCCTCGAACTCGATTACGTCCGCAACGCCCGCGTCCTGCTGCTCGAATGCACTTTCGTCGAGGCCGATCACGTCGATCGCGCCCGCGCCGGCTGCCACATCCACATCCGCGACCTTCGCCGATTGCTGCCCCGACTGGCCAACGAGCGGATCCTCCTGACGCACCTCTCCCGCCGCACACTCCTCCACCAGGCGCGCGAGACGCTGCGCCGCGAATTGGGCGACGCGGACAAACGCGTTTCTTTCCTCATGGACGCCCGCCGGCGACGACGCGGGCCCCGAACACGCCCCAACGACGCGAAACGGGACAGCCCATGAAACGCCGCCTCCCCCGCCTCGGGCTGAACCGGCCCTGCACGCTGCTCGCGGGACTGCTCCTGCTCGGGGGCATCGGCGCCGGCTGCGCGCCTGCCGTTCGCGCACTCTCGCCCCGCCAGCACCGCATCGAGACCGCGTTGCGGCCGCTCCTGACCCTCGACCCCGATGCCAACTGGACCGCCGCGTTCAACCGCCTGCTGCCCCTGGGACCCGATGTCCTCGACGTGCTCAGCCGCCAGCCGGCGATGCAGCACGACGCCCCGCCGGGCGACCTGCGCCTGTTGGTTCATACGTCGCTGATGCGTATGCTCGTCGGCGGGCCGGACGCTCCGCGACTGAGCGCATCATGCTTCGAGACCACGTTGGACCTCCTGCACTTCGACATCAAGGTCAGCGGCCACCCCCTCGGGGATATCCACCAGGTCTCACCCCGCCCGCCCGCGGCTTGGCACGAGTTGTACCCCGCCGGCTTCGATCACGCGCTCGCGGCACGGATCGACGTCGAGACCGACCGCCGCGCCATGTTGCGCTGGTGGCGCGACCATCGCGATTCAGCCGATTCCGTCATCATGCGCTCGCCGCTGCGACCCCGCGCCGCCCATCTCTGGCCGCTGCTCGCCCGGCACTGCGCCGACGCCTGGGGCTACGACCCGCGTTCGAGCGCGGTGTTGTGCAGCGCGCCCCCGCTGGAGGCCGCGCTCTTTCGCGAGCACACCCACGACTACAACCTCGTCCGGGCAGCGTGCATCTGGCTGGCGACCAGCAGCGCTCCCGGCATCGAACGCGCCCTGATCGATCGCGTCGCCAGCGACAGCCCCGTCGTGGCCTACAACGCCCGCTTCGCCCTGCGCCACAGCCCCGATCCGCGAATCCGCGAGGTGATCCGCCGCTTCGACGACCAACCGCGCGTTCCACCACCCCGACGCATCCGCGAGGTGCACGCGGGGTATAATCGAGCGATCGGCCGCGCGCTCGCGTGGCTCGTGCATCCCCCGTTCGCCGAAGGCACCGGTTGGTGAGGTTCGGGCCCGCACCGGGCAGCGCCGATCCAGGAAGCGTCACCGCATATGTAGCGCAAAGGAGTGCCCTGCATGAAGTGGGTCAAGTTCATCCTCGGAAGCGTCGTCCTGGTCGCCGTCGCCACGTTTACCGCGGTCCACTTCGGCGGCGTGGAAACCACTCGCCTTCGCACACAGATCGACCAGCTCAAACAACAGCGCGAACAACTGCTTTCCTATGCCCAGCGCCTCACCGCCCGCCGGCGTGTCGCCCAGGTCGACGTCGTCCGCCAGCGCGTCGACCAACGCGGCCGCACCGTCAGCACGTTGCTGTGGCAGGAAATCGGTCCCGACGGCGTCCTCGGCAAACCCGTCGCCGTCGAAACCATCGGCCACCTCGTCTACTTCGAAGCCCTCGTGCTCAAGTTCGAGCCCCAGTTCGTCGGTGAAGGCGACCCCGCCCGTGGCACCAGCCTCGCGCTTTTTCGCCGAATCTTCGGCGACTGCCAGGCGCCCGATTCGGTCGCCGAGCTCGACCGCGTCGCCCGCCCCCCGCTCCACGAAACCGACGCCGTCGCCAAACTCCACGAAGAGCTGTGGCGCAAGTTCTGGGACTTCGTCGACGATCCGACGCTCGCGGCCAGGTACGGCGTGCGCGTGGCCCAGTGCGAAGCGCCCGCGGTGCCCCTCAAGACCGGACAGGTCTGGCAGGTGGGCCTCGACGCACTCGGCGGCCTCAACCTGACCCGGCTCGACCTCAGCCCCGCCCCCACGACCAACCCACCCGCCACGAGCCGACCGCGAGCCCCCGGCCGGGCCGATTCGCACCCCCCTGCGCGACACAATCCCCCCAAGGCCGGGTGATACCACCACCCCGCGGCCTTCGGCCCCGCACAGCGGGCGGCTGCCCTCCCGACCCGCCTCGCCGCCCAAGCGCCCCGGCTCGCCCCGCTTTGCCCTTCGTGCCACCTTTGCGGTACGCTACCGCGCGATGGCAGAATTGCGTCCGGTTCCATTCCGAGACTTGGTGACCCGGCTGCACCTGGAGCCCCAGCGCCAGGACGCGCTCTTCGAGCTGCCGCGCAAGCGGTGGTACCTGCCCGCGCCCGACGGCCCCGACCTGAGCGTGTCTTTCCACGGGCAGCGCGCCGGCAACCCGCTCGGCCCCGCCGCCGGCCCCCACACCCAGATGGCCCAGAACATCCTGCTGAGCTACGTCGCCGGCGGCCGCATCCTCGAACTCAAGACCGTCCAGGACAACGACCACCTCACCATCCCGCGCCCGTGCATCGACATGCAGACCGTCGGCTACAACATCGAGTGGTCGCAGGAGCTGCCGATCGAGCAAACACTGCGGGAGTACGTCGCCGGCGCCATGTTGATCCAGATGTTTCGCAACCACCCCGACCTCGGCGGCGGCCGGCTCGATGGCCTGGCCGGCGCGCGGCTGCTCGACCTGAGCGTCGGCTACGACCTCGCCGGCATCCGCGGCCCGAAGGTCAGCCGGTTCCTCGCCGCGATGTGCGACGCCCAACCGATCATCGACACGCTGCGCCGCGAGATCCCCCGCGAGTTCGCCGCCGCCCGCGACTACCACTACCCCGCCCGCCTCGCGACCAGCGTCACGCTCTCCACGTTCCACGGCTGCCCGGCCGACCAGATCGAACGCATCTGCGAGTACCTGCTTTGCGAATACGATCTCGACGTCATCATCAAGATGAACCCACCCATGCTCGGCCAGGAGCGACTCGAACACCTCCTCCACGACGTGCTGGGCTACGCCGAGCTCCGCGTCCCCCCCCACGCCTACGACAGCGGGTTGCACCTCGACCAGGCCGTCCAGATGTGCCGCCGGCTGACCGCGCTCGCCAACGCCCGCGGACGCCACGTCGGCGTCAAGTTCTGCAACACGTTGGAAGTCGCCAACCATCGCGACGTCCTGCCGCGACATGTGCCGACCATGTATCTCTCAGGCCGCCCGCTGCACGTGCTGGCACTTACGCTGGCCGAGGAATTCCGCCGACACGTGGGGCCCGACCTGCCGATGTCGTTCTCCGCGGGAATCGACCGCACCAACGTCGCCCACGTCGTCGCCGGCGGCTTCGTGCCCGTTTCCGTCTGCACCGACATGCTGCGCCCGGGCGGATACGGGCGGATGGGCTGGTACCTGGCCACGCTCGAACGCGCCCTGCGCGACGCCGGCGCCGACACCATCGATGAACTGATCCTCCACCACGCCGGCCACCCGGCGACGAACCACCTTCCGGACGACCCCGGCGACCACCCCCCCCACGCCGTGCGCAGGGCAGCCGCCGAGAACCTGACCCGCGCCGCCGCGGCGGCCCGACGCGACCCGCGCTACCGCGCCGATCACAACCGCCGCGTCCC
>JALSRY010000734.1 GCA_026984555.1 Phycisphaerae bacterium | reverse complement strand
GCGTCGCCGGCGTGGAGTGCTCGTAACATTGCTTTGCGAAATGAGTTACGAAATGAGGGCGGCCCGGCGGGATGCGCGGATCGCTGCGCCAAAATGGCACGTCCCCTCGCCCGTCACCGACAAAAAGACCGCGGCCTCGGCTTCGTTCCGAGAGCCCCCCGCAACACGGGAGCCGGCGAGGTGGAAGACGTCACGACAGGGCGCGGCGCTACGGAGCCGTCCGCGCGGATGGCTTCGCCACCGGCCGGCCGATGACCACCACAATCAATAACAGGAGCACACTGCCCGCCAGCAAACCCACCCATGCCGGTTGATGGTAGTACCGGCAGATCACGTCGCCGGAGAGGATCGACACCCCGGCGACCGTCAGGGCATACGGCAACTGCGTCCAGACGTGCGATTCGAGCGTACACTCGCTGGCCAACGCGGAAATCACCGTCGTGTCACTGATCGGCGAGCAGTGATCCCCGAAAACGGCCCCGGCGAGCACCGCCCCGACCGCCGCGTAGAACACCGGCAGGGCCTGTTCGGCGGGAACGCCGGCGAGCAACCGCGCCGCGATCGTTACGGTGACGGGGCAGAGGATCCCCATCGTGCCCCACGAAGTGCCCGTCGCGAACGAAACCACGCAGGAGCTGACGAAAATCAGCATCGGCAGCCAGGTCGCATCGAGCTGTGCCTTCTCCAGGAGATCCGCCGCGATGAAGCCCAGCCGCAACTCGTTCATCGCGTGCGACAATGCCCAGGCCAACACGAGGACGATCAACGTCGGCAGCAGCCGGGACATCGCCTCGGTCGCCGCGTCCATTGTCCGCCCGAGCGTGAGCGTGCCGGTCGCGAGCGAAATCGCGATGGCGACGACCACGCTTGCCAACGCACCATACAGCAACGAGTTGTACGGGTCGGCTTCGCTGACGACATGCTGCACCACGAGGAGCCAGTGCGGCCCCTCGCCGACGAGTTTGACCGCCGAAAGCGGAACGTCCGGCCAGCCCGTGACCCCCAGCAACGCAACGGTCAGAACCACCATGACCGCCACGGGCGTGACTGCGTACCACGACCGGCCGGTCGCGGCCGGCGCCGCCTGTCGCGCGGTCGTGACACCCGGTTTCTCGCCGGCGGCGGCCTGACGCTCGGCCTGCTTCATCGGCCCGAAATCACGCCCCAGCCAGCCGACCACCAGCACCATCACCAGTGCCAGAATCGCGTAGAACCTGTAGGGTATGCTGCTAAGGAACGCGTTGTATGCCGTGACGTGTTCCAGGAATACCGGCCGGTGGGTGAGCTGCTTCAAGCCAATGTCGATATAGCCGATTTCGGCGCCAACCCAGGTGCCGATCAACGCGATCGACGCCACGGGGGCCGCGGTGGAATCCACGATGTATGCCAGCTTGGCCCGGCTGATCCGCAAGCGGTCGTAGATCGGACGCATCGCCGGCCCCACGATCATGGCGTTCGCGTAGTCGTCGAAAAACACCAGCAGGCCCGCCGCCCACCCGGTGATTTGCCCGCGTTGTGGCGAGGACGCCCATTTCGACACCCGATCCACTACTGCTTGTGTCCCGCCATTGGCCGCGATGATGCCCACCATCGCCCCGATGGCGAGCGTGAACAACAGGATCTTGATGTGGTCCGGGTCGGCCAGGACCCCGACGAGGATCCCTTCGACCGAGAGCCGCAAACCCCCGATGATGCCGCCACCATACGCGGCCTCTCGCGACAAACACGGTTCGAGCATGTACGCCGCCACGAGGATGCCGACCGTGAGGGCCGGCACGACTTGACGCAGCGCAATCGCCAGGATGATCGTAATGGCTGGGGGGATAAGCACCCATGCGCCGTAGAGAGACTCGGGGGTCGGCAGGGCGGGACTGGAGGTGGGCGAGGCCGGTGCAGCGGCAGGGGCGGTGTCTGGTCCGCTGCCCGGTATCGCGGCCTGTGCGCAGGCCAACCCGACCAGCAGCACCGCGACGCACAACGCGGCTCGCGCGCGTCGCCGGCCCGCTTGCCGAGAGCGGATCGAACCCAGGCCAGATCGACCGGGGGCATCTTGGCCGGCGCTTCTCATGACGCCGCGACGTTAGCGGCCGACCCGGGGAGCGTCAATCAGGCGGTGCGAGTCCCTCGAATCAGAGCCGCGGAGGCTGACGCCGCGGGCAAGGATCCGCTCGCTTGTTTTCTCTGCCGGGTGCTTTTCGGCTTGCGGGCGGGGTTGTATACTTCTGCGTCGCTGTCGGGAGCCCCGGAAAGCGGCCGGCGGTGATCCGATACGGTGGCGTAGCTCAGCTGGTTTAGAGCACCGGATTCATAACCCGGAGGTCGTCGGTTCAAGTCCGACCGCCACCATTTCCCCCTTTCGATGGCGTTGTCGATCGAATCGCCGACCTCTGGCGCGGGGGAGGGGGACTGCATCTGGATGGGTATCCGTTCCGCGAGTGGCTTCGGCGACGGCCCGCGGCCTACTCCAGGTTGGTGCGTGCCGACCATTTCAGGATCGCCGCCCGCGACGAGCGCCCGTCGATGCGCGCCTCGATCGGCATGTCGAGATGAACGTGCCGGACGAACTCCGTTTCGGACTCGGCCGGCTGCTGCGCAAGCCATTTCCAATCGACGAAATCGTTGCTGGACGGCCCGCCCACGGTGAGGTAGGCGACGCCGACGGACGTGAGGTTGTGGAAAAAGTGGCTTCCCTGGCTGGGGTCGACCATGAAGTTCTCGAGCGATGCTTCGACGATGATCCGGGCGGCCGACACCTGTCCCCAGCTCACGGGAATCCCCAGCCACGTGTTCGAAGAACCCCAACGACCGGGACCGATGAGCAGGTAGGGCCGTCCTTCGCTGCGCAACTTCTCGTTGACGTCGGCGACCTCCCCGGCGATCTGTTGCGTGCGGGCGGCGTCGAAGGCATCCGGGCGGATATATACGATGTCGGTCACGCCGTCGATCACCCCATTGCCCAACGCCTGGCTGGACCGGCAAATCATGCAATCCTCCGGGATACCGTCGATCTCGACCGGTTCGTAATCTCCGCCGGTCCCGTAGGGCCGCATCTGGAGGATCGCGAATTCGCGTGGTTTGGCGTCGAGGTTGACGGCGAACTCGATCTCGACCGGCCCGCTCATGCTTTCGCGCCCGAGGTCGAGCACGTCGCAGAGGATTTTCGCCAGCGGAAAGATCTCGTTCTTGAGCACATGCGCGAATGTCACCGCGCGCACGCCCGGCCGGTTGATCCCATCGTAGAAGCAGTGGTTCTCGTGCGACCAGACCGAGCCGACGGCCTGCAATGTGCCGTGCCGCTCGGCCTCGTCGAGATCGAGCCGCGCGATCACGGTAGAGAGACCGGCCTCGGTGCCCGGCGCCGTGGCGTCGGGCTGGAGGTCGATCGCGAAAAACCCGCGCTGCGAGTGGTCGAGGAACTTCTCGCCGTGCGCCAGTTGGGGGAGCACTTGCGGGTGTGCCGGGCAAAAACGCAGCGCGTCGCCGCCCTCGGCGACCATCTGCCCCAGCCCGAGCACCACGCTGGCCACGCCCTCCTGCGGCTTCATGTGCCCGAAGGGGTAAAAGTTGTACGAGCGCACCACGCCCGCGAAACTCGGGTAGAAGTAGTGCTCGTGCCGGCTGCCGACGAGCTGCTGAAGGATCACCCCCATGCGCTGTTCCTCGATCCGGTAGGGCGTCGATTCGAGGTAGCGGCGGGCGGTGTCGTAAAACGTCGAGGCGTAGACCAGCTTGATCGCCGTGCAGAGCTCACGCAGTCGCTGTTCGTCGTCCGGGTCGTTGTTGGCGATCATGTGCGTGTCGTAGACGCCGGCAAACGGGTGAAACTGGGAATCCTCGAGCAGGCTCGACGAACGCACCGCGATCGGATACCGCACGTGGCGGAGGTAGACCCGCAAGTCCTCGACGACGTGCGCGGGCAACTCGGCACTGAGAAACGTGGCGCGTACCCACTCGTCGTCGGCGTTGACGAGCACCGTCCGCCGCAGCCGGTTGCGATCCAGGAACTCGTCGAAGATATCCGTGCCGATCACGACCGAGCGGGGCACGTAGATCCGCACGCCATCGTACTTGCGGTCGAGCTGCGTGCGGGCCAGCATCGCGTCGAAAAACGCCAGTCCGCGCGCCTTGCCGCCCAGACTCCCCTCGCCGATGCGTGCAAAGCGTGTGTCGGACGCGAAATGCTTGCGCGAAAAGTCCTCGACCAGCCCGCGCCGATTGCGCCCGAGCGCATCCTCGATCGCGTCGATCAGGTAGTTGCGCACCGCCTCGGCGTCGGCGAATTCGCTGCGTTTGCGGGCACGCAGGTGCCGCGCCAGCTCGAACTCCGTCCGCGCCCGCAGCCAGTTCGAGAAATGATCCCGCCGGGCGTGGTAGTCGATCGATTCGCCCGGTACCGTCGGCAGCACTTCCTTCATCGACAACAGGTCCGGGGCGCGGGCCACGACGGTCCCGTCCGGAAGTCGGAATACGAAATCGCCGAAGCCGAAGTTGGACAGCATGAACTCGCGCAGGTCGTGCAGCAGTGTGCGCGAACGCTTGTGCAGAAAACTGCTCTGGACCGACTCGGCCAGCGCCCGGTTGCCCGGATCGGACGATTCGAGCAGCACGGGCAGATCGGGCATCTCCGACTTGATGTGGCGGATCAGCTCGATCCCGGCGCGCGGGTCGTGCCGGCCGTTCCGCGGAAACGCCACGTCCGTAATCAGGCCGAACAGGTAGTCGCGGTAGCGCTGGTAGAGCTCCAGCCCCTCCTCGTAGCTGCCGCCCACCAGGATCTTCGGCCGCGCCCGCAAACGCAGCAGCTTCTGCATGCTGTTGAGGCCGTCCTGCATCACCGAGCGGGTCTGCTTGACGAGCTCGCTGTAGAGCGCCGGCAGCAACGACGAACGGTAACGCAGCGAATCCTCCACGAGGATGATCACGCCCACCCCGCCAATCCGCGTGTCGTAGTCGGCGTTCCAGCGATCCTCGATCACCTTGACGATCGCCAGAAACAGCTTCGCGTCTCCTTGCCACACGTAGATGTCGTCGAAGTTGAGCTGCTCGCGCCGATCGCCGAGGCGGGTCAGCTCGAGCTCGTTGCTGATCAGCAGCACGAGTGGAACCCGCGGCGCGGTCTCACGCATCGCCTGGCTGAACCGGCAGATGTCCGCCCCGCTGGCCCGCGGCATCGTGATGACCAGGTCGAAGTTGCCGTTCTTGACCGCCGTCAGCGCTTCTTCCCCCGTCGCGACCCGCGTCAGCGTGGGCGCGTGGCTCAGCCCCAGATCGACGTACTCCGACGAAATCAACTCCGTCAACAGGCCGTCTTCTTCGAGGATGAAAGACTCGTAAGCGCTCGAAACCAGTAGTACGTTTTCGATCCGGCGGCGCATCAGGTGCGGAAATCGGCCCAGACGCCAATCGTGGCCGCCCGAGGAATCGACCACGTCCGTCGGGGTCGCTCGCCTGTCGTTGCTATTGCTGCGCATCGTGGGTTCCGTGGCAAGGTCGTGGTGTACGCCGGCCGCATCGCCCCAGCGTCCCCTCGATTCTACGTGGTTCCGGGCATTCGGGCGAGCAGACGCGGCACCATCCCCGTGCGCGATCGTCGTGGCGGCGTTTCGCCCGGGGCAGGCACATCCGGCCAAGGCACGCGGGTGCGGCGGGCCATCATCCCCCGCCATCGCGGACGATCTCCACAGCCGGCCTGCCACCGCGTTGAAATGGGATGCCTAGAAGAACTTCTCGACCCGCACGGGACGGTCGGCGACGAACGAGCCCTCCTTGAACGCATCCTCGTGCATCAGCACGACGTTGCCCTCGTCGTGCGGCTTGCCCGCGCGGCAATGGAGCGATCGCAGGCCGCCGAGCCAACGCCGGGCGTCGGCGACATACAACAGGTCGCCTTCGTTGGCCCTCATCCGCCGCATGTCCTCGTGCGACAGTCGCACAATGGCGTAGTCGGCCGGTGGCTGGGCGGCCGGAGCTTCCGGGAGCCGAACCACGTCCTCATGCGGGCCGCACGTGTTTTCTGCCGAGACGCGCAAACTGGCGACGATCTTCGCGCCCAGTTCGTAGCTGGGTTTGCCACCCTTGAAGAACGCCCGGGCCCAGTCGATCGACCCGACCCACAGGCCCGCGATCTCGGCCTCGGGCTTGGGCTTGGTGAAAAACGAGGCGATCACGCCGACGACGCCGGAGACGACGATCCCGTAGAACGCCCGCATGAACTTGTAACCGCCCGACGGATCGACGCCGTGCAGCCACGTTGCGAAGGGGTAGATCATCTTCGGGAAAAAGATCGACAGGACGATCAGCGCGGCGCCCCCGAACATCGACCAGAACGCGGCCGCGGGCGTATAACGCTTCCAGAACGCACCGAGGAACACCGAAACCACGATCGGCGGTGTGACCACCGAAATGAATGCGCCGTGCGCCGCGTAGATCGACTTGAAGTTCACGAAAATGAACGCGATCGCCAAACCGATCGCCATGCCCAGCAGCGAGGTCCACCGCGCTGCGGCGAGGTAGTGGCGATCGTTGCGCCCCGGGCGGATGAACGGCTGGTACACGTCGTACACCGCTACCGCGGCCACCGCGTTGATCAGCGTGTCGATCGTGGACATCAGGGCGGCGGTCAGCGCCGCCAGTACGAACCCGAAAATGCCCGGCTGGCAGATGCGCTCCGTGACGGCGACAAAGACTTCCTTGGGGTTCGTGCTCGGGTCGAGCAGGCCCATGTGGGCCATGGCGTTGCCGATCCAGCCCGCGTTGCCCACCGCGATCATGCTCAGCGGCAGGAGGAAGAGCGTGTTGAACAGGATCGTCTTGCGACCCTCGTTCATGCTCTTGGCCGCGAGGAACCGCATGATCAACCCCTGGTTGATGAACAGGAACGTGATACTGCTGGCGACACCGTCCTGCCAGAACACACCGACGAAGTTGAAATCGGGCGGATGGTTGAAATGGGCGAAAGGCAGCCGCTCGGAAAAACCCAGGTGCGACCAGAACGTCTTGATGCCCTCGACGATCCCCCCATCGGCTCCCAGGTAGTCCAGCCCCAGCAGCAACGTCACCACGCCGGCGCCCAGCAGCATGAACCCCTGCACAAGGTCGGTGAAAATGACCGCCGTCTGCCCCCCGACCGTGATGTATATCGCGGAAACGAACGCGATGACGAACATCGCGGCGTAAAGGTTGACATCCAGAACCGCCTTGGCGGCCAAACCCAGCGTGTACAGGTTGAAACCGATGTACCCCAGCATGTACGCCAGGATGATCACGACGGCCATGATCCGGGCCGGTGTGTTGAAACGCCGCTCGAAATACTCGGGAATCGAGCGCACCCGCGAGAAGTAGATGATCGGCAACCAGCCGAACATGAAG
>JALSRY010000733.1 GCA_026984555.1 Phycisphaerae bacterium | reverse complement strand
CCTCGGTTTTCTGGCGGTTTTCTCATCGCAGCATCCACCCTGAGCGCGGCTTGGTCCTGCCCGTGATCGTGACGAACTGGACGCGTTGCTGCTTGACCAGCGCCTCGGTCACGTCGCTGTGGGCCTTGGGGCTGAGCGCCAGGTGCCGTCGCAGGCGCCAGTCCGGTACCGGGTAACCTTTTTCCGAATCGCGACACTGCTTCAGGAAGCGGACGGCCTTCTTGCACAGGCCGTCGAACTCGCTGCTGGCCACGTAGGTCGCCGCCAGGTAGAGCTGCCGCCGGGTCTGGTGCATCGCGAACTCGGTGGCCCACTCGACCGCGTCGAGGTCGATCACGGGATTCTCGTGATCCTGGCTGCACGCGTAGACCAGCGCCAGCTTCTTGGCGTTCTCGCAGGTGCGCGACCACGCGGTGCGGCCGACCTCGTCGTTGCGCGCGTCGGCCTGGTCGTACTCGCGTTCGGTCTGGCGTTGCAGCGACTCGATCGCGGCCAGCGCGTCCGGGCTGAACGGCACGACCCGCGGCTCGGGATGCAGGTCGGACATGTTGCCGCGCCTGCGGGCGGGTACGAACTCGGCCCACCACCGGGCGACATCCAGGATGGCATCGGGCAGGTGGCGGGCCGAGCCGGGCGTCTGACCCGCGCCGCGCTGGCCGATGTCCACGATGATGAGCCGGGCGAAGAAGCCGTTGGTGAGCATGCGCTGCGAGAGCGCCTCGTAGAAGTACTGCGGCGTGGCGGTGCCGAAGAGCGCCAGGTGCGGCTGGTCGATGTGGATGGTTTCCTTCTGGCCGGCCTTGACGCGGATGGGGTAGACGTCGTTGGCCGAGGTGTACAGTGTCAGCAGGATGTTGGGGATCGACTCGCGACGGTTGTCGCGGTCGAGGTTGATCTGCCGCAGCACGCCGTCCATCTCGTCGTTCTGGAAGAGCATGGCGTTGCAGCGCACCAGGGCGTCCTGGATGCCTTCGCCCGAGGCGAACTTGTCGCCCAGGGCGCCGACGTGGCCGATCTCGAGCAGGACGCGCGCGTTGACCTTGCGGGGGAAGTCCTTGCCCGTGCCCGAGCTGGCCAGGGCCAGCAGGTAGAGGTTGGAACGCAGGTCACCCGGCGTGCAGACCTTGCGGCCGCAGAGGTACGACTGCAACGCCAGGGCGCCGCAGAACGCCAGGCCGACGTTGGGATAGGGCGCGTTGGCCAGCGTGAAGTCCATCACGCGTGCGACGAAGCCGGGCACGTGGAAGAGGCGTTCTGGAATCGGCCCGGGATCGGCGACCTCCGGCGCCGCGTCGTCGCCGTCGGTCTCGGCCGCGTCCTCGGACGCTGTCGGCACGATGGCGGTGATATCGACGTCTGCCGGGTCGTTCGGCGTACCTTCGCCGCCGTATCCGAGTTGTCGCAGCGCGCGGGCGGCCTGTTCGTAGTCGCCGGCGTGTTCGAGCAGGGTGTGGACGGCGAACGGCGCGTAGGCCCGGTTCATCTCGAACGGCGGCGCGTTCGAGCTGAAGACGTAGAACACGCGGTCCTTGAGCGTCGCCGACCAGCCG
>JALSRY010000732.1 GCA_026984555.1 Phycisphaerae bacterium | reverse complement strand
GACGGCGTGGATGTACGGTTCGTATCCGGGGGGGAGCGGGCAGCGGGGGGTGCCGGTCGTCGCGGGCGAGGCGCTGCGCGAGGCGGTGGCGCGGGCGGCGGCGGGCGGGTTGGCCGTGTGGATGCACGCGATCGGGGACCGGGCGGTACACGAGGCGGTCGAGGCGATCGGCGCCGCCCGGCGGGTGACGCCGGTGCCGTTGCGTCACCGGATCGAACACGCCCAGTGCGTGCGGGCGGCGGACGTGCGAACGATGGCGCGGCTGGGGATCATCGCGTCGGTGCAACCGTGTCACATTCCCGGGGACATTCGCACGGCGCAGCGGCACTGGCCCCGGGCGTCGCGCCGGGCGTACCCGCTACGCAGTCTGCTGGACGCGGGGGTGACGCTGGCGATGGGTTCGGATGTTCCGATCGAGTCGATCGATCCGCGGGGCAGCCTGCATGGCGGCGTGGTGCGCTGCGAACCGGGCGGGTTTCCCGCCGGCGGGTGGTTTCCCGGGCAGCGTCTATCGCCACGCGAAGTGCTCCGCGGTTTCACGCGTGGGGCGGCGGCCGCCGCGCCGCGGTCGTCACGGGCACCGTCGGGGACGATCCGGGTGGGTGGGCCGGCGGACCTGACGTTGTGGCGTGAGGATCCGTTGCGGGTTTCGCCCGAGCGGTTGCGTGAAGTCGGCATCGCCGGCTGTGTCGTGGACGGGCGGTTGCACCTGAACCGGGAGTGAACCGCCGAACGCTTGGAGACTCGATCATGGCCGGCAGGCACACCATCGGTATCGACCTGGGTGGTACGAACATCAAGGCGGGGATCCTCGACGAGAAGGAGGTGCTGGTTTGTCGCCGGTCGATCGCAACCGAGGCGGATCGGGGGTTCGAGCACGTGTTTGGCCGGCTGGTGGGGCTGGTGGATGATCTGCTGGAGCAGGCGGGGCTGGGCAAGGCGGACGTATGCGCGATCGGGTTTGGCACGCCGGGGCCGATGTCGCATGAGAAAGGGGTGATCTATGCGGCTCCGAACCTGCCTGGCTGGGAGCATATTCCGCTGCGTGACCGATTCGCGCAGGCGACGGGGCTGCCGGTCACGCTCGACAACGACGCCAATGCCGCCACGTTCGGCGAATTCGTCGCCGGCGCCGGGCGGGGCACGCGCAACATGGTGATGCTGACATTGGGCACGGGCATCGGCGGCGGGATCATTCTCGATGGTCGGCTGGTTCGGGGCACGTTCGACAATGCGGCGGAAATCGGTCATACGATCGCGGTTCCCGGCGGGCGGGCGTGTCCGTGCGGACAGCGAGGGTGCCTGGAGCGTTACGCTTCCGCGAACGCCGTGGCGGAACGGTTCGTCGAGGCGCTCGACGGCGGCGAGCGTTCGTCGCTGGGGGCGGCTGCGACGGGTGGAAGGAAGATCAGTTCGGCCGACGTCGCGCGGGCGGCGCGCGAGGGGGACGCATTGGCGACGCGCATCTGGGACGAGATGTGCCTGCACCTCGCGGTAGCGTGTGTGAACATTCAGCACATGGTCAATCCGGAGACGGTCGTGCTGGGTGGG
>JALSRY010000731.1 GCA_026984555.1 Phycisphaerae bacterium | reverse complement strand
CATTGCTCACCGCACCCTCCCTTCGTCGGTTGCCCCCAGCCGAGTGGTCGATCCCATGCCGTCGATCAGCTCGCGCACGCTCTCGGACAGCGCCGTCGGGCTGAATGGCTTGGGCATCACGCGGACCCCCTGTTCGGAAAGACGCGACGCGATTTCGCGGTGGTCCCAGCGGCTGGTGAGCATCAGCACGCCGCCGGGGCGCCGGCCGAGACGGTCCAGTTCGGCGAGCAGCTCGAACCCGTCCATCCCGGGCATGTTGACGTCGGTGACGATCAGGTCCGGGGGCTGCTGCTGGATGATTTCCAGGGCGGTCTTGCCGTTGGGGGCCTCGAGCACTTCGTGCCCCTGGCGTGTCAACCAGAGCGTTATCACCCGCAGGATGTGCGGGTCGTCCTCTACCACCACGATGCGACTCATAGGGTCGCCTCCTTACGCACCAACGGCCGGCCGGAGCGGCAGCTCCAGCGTGAACGTCGAGCCTTTGCCGACTTCGCTTTCCAGCAGGATGTCACCCCCGTGCAGCCGGGCGATCTCACGCGCGATCGCCAGTCCGAGCCCCGTGCCCTTGACGCTCTGCACTTCGTCGCGGTCGGCCCGGTAGAACTTTTCGAAGATCCGCGGCTGGTCCTCCGGGGCGATTCCCAATCCCGTGTCCGCGACCACGATCCGCATACGCCGTTCGTCGTGGGTCGCCCGCACCGAAACACGCCCCGCCGGCGGGGTGTACTTGATGGCGTTTCCGATCAGGTTGTTGAGCAGCACCGCCAGTCGCCGCTTGTCGCCGCGCAGTTGCGGTAGTTTCGGCGGCAGGCTCAGTGAGAGTTCGACATTCTTTTCGTCGGCGGCCCCGAGATTGTCCTGCACCATCGTGCGGAGCAGGCGGACCATGTCCACGTCGTCGGTGTCGAGCCGCAAGGCGCCGACTTCCATCTGGGAAATGCTGAGGATGTCCTCGACGAGGTCGGAGAGCCGCCGGGTCTCGCTGACGATGACGTTGTAGCATTCCTTGCGTGTCTGTTCGTCGTTGAGGTCCAGTCGGCTGAGCGTTTCGGCGTAGGCCTGGATGTTGGTCAGTGGCGTGCGCAGCTCGTGGGTCACGTGGTAGAGGAAGCTGTTGCAGGCCTGTTCGACCTCGCGCATGTCGGTTACGTCCTGGATCAGCAGGAGCGACTCGGGAGCGACGTCCTCGCGAGGCGGGAGGATTTCGACCCGCAGGGTGCTTACGCCGGCGGCACCCTCGCGGTTCCAGTCCGCCGCGGCCCGCGCGCCACGCCGTTGGGCACCAAGGAGGGCCTCGCTCTGGTCACCGAGGAGGTCGCGCACCGTCTGTTGCTGGAGGGTTTCCTGCGGCAGGCCGAGGAAGCGGGCCGCCGACTCGTTGGCATAGTGAATCCGCTCGTCGGGGCCGAAGCGAACGACGCCCAGGGGGAGCCGTTCGAGCGCGTCCCGCAACATGCGCGTTTCGAAGCGTGTGAGCGGGTCGTTGTCGTTCGTCGCGCCGACGGAAGCCAGTTGCTGCTTGAGATGGACGATTTCCTCGATCAACTGGTTC
>JALSRY010000730.1 GCA_026984555.1 Phycisphaerae bacterium | reverse complement strand
CTTGTCGCGGTGGTCGAAACAGATCACCTCCTGCGGGAAGAGGAACAACGCATCGGGCACGCCGAGGTCGTCGGGGTTCGCGTCGGCAATGCGTTCCGTCCAGCGGACCGTGTCGTAGCTGAGATAGCCGACCGCCCCGCCGCAAAACGGCGCGACCGGCGGGATGTCGGGTTGGGTGCGGATCAGCTTGCGCAACGCGGCCAGCGGTGAGCCGGTCGCGCGATGGCATCGGCCATCCAGATCGAGCTGCAACTGCTCGCCGCGGCAACGAAACACCGCCCGCGGTTTCGCGCCGATGAACGAGTAACGCCCCCGTCCGCCGTGAGCCTCCAGGGATTCGTACAGGAAGGCCAGCGGCTCGTCGCCGTACAGCGCGCGAAACAAATCCACGGGGACCGCCCGTGCGGCCAGTCGGCGATACCAGCACGGCATGTGGGGCAGCTCGGGCAGTGGCATGAAGAGTCCGCCTCAGGCAGTGGGGTTCGCCCCGCCGGACGCCGTCCGCCGAACCGCCGGCGCGATGATCCGCAATTCCTCCATCAGCTCGCTGAACATGTCGAGCGTGAGGGCCTGGGCCCCGTCGGAGCGGGCGCGGTTGGGTTCGGCGTGAACCTCGACCATCACGCCGTCGGCGCCCGCGGCGATGGCCGCCCGGGCCAGCGGAATGACGAGGTGCCGCCGCCCCGCCGCATGGCTGGGATCGACGATCACCGGCAGGTGGCTGATGCGCTTGAGCTCGGGGACCACGCTCAGATCGAGCGTGAAGCGCGAGTAGTCGCTGAACGTGCGGATGCCCCGCTCGCAGAGCATCACGTTGCGGTTGCCCTCCGCCATGATGTACTCGGCGGCCAGCAGAAACTCCTCCAGTGTCGCGGCCAACCCACGCTTGAGCAGCACGGGCTTGCTGCTGCGCCCGACCCGCCGCAGAAGCGGGTAGTTCTGCATGTTGCGGGCACCGATCTGGATCACGTCCACGTACCGCTCGGCCAGCTCGATGTTCTCGATGTCCATCAACTCCGAAACCACGGGCAACCCGGTCTGCTCGCGAGCCTCGGCGAGAATCTTCAAACCCTCCTCGCCGAGCCCCTGGAACGTGTAAGGGCTCGTGCGCGGCTTGAACGCCCCGCCACGGAGCATGTGGGCACCGTGTTCGCGCAGGTGGCGGGCGCCGCTGACGGTCTGCTCGTGCGACTCGACCGAGCACGGCCCGGCAATCACGGCGATCTCGGGGCCGCCCACCCGTACATCCCCCACGCGGATGATGGTGTCCTCGGGCTGCATCTCGCGGCCGGTGAGCTTGTAGGGCCGCGTGACGCGGATGACCTCGATCACACCGGGCAGCGCGCTGAGCAACGACGGATCCACCGGACCGACGTTACCCGTGATTCCGATCGCCGTGCGCGACTTGCCGGGAATCGGGTGAGCGGTGAGGTTCAGATCGCTGACCGCCTGGCACACCCGGTCGACATCGGCCTGCTCGGCGTTCGCTTTCATCACGACCAACATGGTTACAGCTCCTTGCTGTACGGCAGTGCGGAGGGCTCGCCCCTCGACGGTCAGGCCCGCGTGGCCGCTTTCAGATCCTTCGCAAGTTCCACCCAGTCTTCCCCACCACGAATCGCGTCGATGATCCGGCTCGCCACGACGACCCCGTCGGCCTTGCCACGCAGCGCCCGCACGTGTTCGGGCGCGCCGATCCCGAACCCCACGACGACGGGCTGGTCGGTAATCGCGCGGATGCGCTCCAGGAACGCGGGCAAACCCGGCGGCAGATGCCGGCGCGCGCCGGTTGTGCCGGTCAGGCTGACGGCGTAGATGAACCCGTCCGTCAGCTCCGCCACCCGCGCGATACGCTCGTCGGTGCTGGTCGGCGCCACGAGGAACACGAGACTGATACCACGGGCCCGGGCGGCGACAAGCCACGCATCCGCTTCCTCCAGCGGCAGGTCCGGCACGATCAAACCGCACACCCCGGCCGCCTGCATGTCCGCCAACAACTTCTCGCGGCCGTAACGCATCAGCGGGTTCAGGTACGACATCATCACCCGCGGGCAACGCACATCGAGCCCCCGCATACCCGCCAGCACATCGGCGAGTCTCACGCCCTGCTCGAGCGCCACCTGCGAGGACGCCTGGATCGTCGGCCCGTCGGCCATCGGGTCGGAAAACGGCACGCCGACTTCGAGCATGTCGGCGCCACAATCCGCCAGGGTCCGCAAGTTCGCGAGCGAATCCGCCAGCGTCGGAAAACCCGCGGTCTGGTACGGCACGAACGCGAGCTCGTCGCGGGACCGCAGCGGCTCGAACACCTCGCGGAGCGTCATACCAGTCCCTCCACGATTTCGAGATCCTTGTCGCCCCGGCCCGAAAGGTTCACCACCAAAACCCCGTCCTCCGGCATCTGCGGCGCCCGTTTGATCGCTTCAGCGACAGCGTGAGCCGATTCGAGCGCCGGGATGATCCCCTCCAACCGACACAACAGCTTGAGCGCCTCGAGGGCCTCGCTGTCCTCGGCGAGCGTGTACGCGGCGCGCCCGCTATCTTTGAGAAATGCGTGCTCCGGGCCAACGCCCGGATAGTCCAGCCCGGCCGACACCGAGTGCGTTTCGAGTATCTGACCGTCCTCGTCCTGGAGCAGGTAGCTGCGCGTGCCGTGCAACACACCCGGCGAGCCACCCACGAGCGTGGCGGCGTGTTTGCCCGATTCGAGTCCGCAACCACCCCCCTCGACGCCGATCAGTTTCACGTCCGGGTCGGCGACGAATTCGTGAAACATCCCGATCGCGTTGGACCCGCCCCCGACACACGCGATAACCATATCCGGCAACCGTCCCGCTTGTTCGAGAATCTGCCGGCGGGTCTCGCGCCCGATGACCGCCTGGAAATCGCGGACCATCGTGGGGTACGGGTGCGGACCGACCACCGAGCCAATGACATAGTGCGTCGTCTCGACGTTCGTCACCCAGTCGCGGATGGCCTCGTTGATCGCATCCTTGAGCGTGCGGCTGCCCGACTCGACGCTGACCACCTCGGCCCCCAGCAGGTCCATCCGCAACGCGTTCATGTGCTGGCGGCGGATGTCTTCGGCACCCATGTACACGTGGCACTCGACGCCCAGCAACGCACAAGCCGTCGCGGTCGCGACCCCGTGTTGCCCCGCGCCGGTTTCGGCGATGATCCGCCGCTTGCCCATGCGCACCGCGAGCAACACCTGCCCGACGGCGTTGTTGATCTTGTGCGCCCCCGTGTGCGCGAGATCTTCACGCTTGAGGTAGATCCGCCCGCCACCCAAATGCGCGCTCAGCCGCCTCGCATAGTACAGCGGCGTCGGCCGGCCCACGTAGTCTCGTAACAGCGCGTCGAGCTCACGCTGAAAGTCGGCGTCGGCGCGGCTGGCATCATAGGCTTCGGCCAGCTCACGCAACGCGTAAACCAGCGTTTCGGGAACAAAACTCCCGCCGAAGCGACCGAAGGTTCCGGGGCTAGCTGCCAAGTTCTTCATCCACCTTTCTCACCGCTCGCACGAACGCCCGCATCCGATCGTGATCCTTGCGTCCGGGCTCGCGCTCGACGCCGGAACACACGTCCACGGCGTAGGGTCGCGCGGTCCTGATCGCATCGCCGACGTTCTCGGCACACAGCCCGCCGGCAAGCATCACCGGCCCGGGCAATGCGCGGGCCAACGTCCAGTCGAACGGCTGCCCGTCGCCGGCGCCCGGGTCCAGCAACACCGCCGACACGTCGTACGCCGCCACCTGTGCCCGCAGTGTATCAACACCGGTGCGTTCAGAAACCTTCAACCGCTTGATAACCCGGCGCGACAACGCCGCACATGTCTGCGGCGACTCGCCGCCGTGCAGTTGCAGCACGTCGAGCGGCACCCGCGCCAGCACCTCCTCGATTTGTGCCGGCGCCGCGTCGCGAAACACTCCCACCACCGTCACGACCGGCGGCAGGCTGCGCACGATCCGCCGCGCGTCCTCCACCACCACCCGCCGGGGCGATTTCGCGAAGATCAGACCGATCGCGTCGGCACCGGCCGCGACGGCGGCCCGGGCGTCCTGCACATCGGTGATGCCACATATCTTGACGCGCGTCACTGCCCTTCCATCCACCGCCGCCCCGCGTCCATCATCTCGACGAACGCGGCATGATCGTCGTGCTCGATCCACGAGAGGATCGTCTCCAGCTCCGCCCGAAGCGTCTCGTGCAACTCGCGGGAAAACGGATTGAGCCGCTGGATCGCGTAGTATAGCTCTGGATTCTCGCGGATCACCGTGGCGGTCGTCACCATCTGCGAATGGAACGTCGTGCTCCCGACGCGGTTGAGCTCGGACAGCGACATCCCCCCGGCCATCAGCACGCGCGCGAACAGCAGGTTGATCAAATGCGAAAACCCCAACACGTAGGACATGATCCGGTCGTGCCGCTCGAACGACAGCCGGACCAGCGTCGCCGCCGTCTCGGCAAAAAAGGCCTCGACCCGCGCCGTCGCTTCGGCATCGCCGCAATCACACAAACAGATGACCTGGTCCGAAAGCGACCGGGCACCGGCCCCGAACAACGGGTGGATGCTCGTGATGCCGACGCCCGCCGCCCGCGCCCGCTCGATCGCCGGCCGTAGATGATCCTTCAGGCTCGCGATGTCGAACACCACCCCACCATAACGCAGGCGCGTCAACGCATCGATCACGTCCGGGACGATGTCGAGCGGCGTCGCGATGAGGGCGAAACCTGTACCGGCCAGGGCATCGGACAGCCTCGCGAACAACCGCGTGCCGGACGCGGTCGGCGAAGCCGCAAGCGACGATGAATCACCCGCTTCCGCGTCGGTCCCGCCACTCGTTCTCGACCGGCGCCCCCCGCTCCGCCCCGCCGCGGACACCGCCGGATCGTACACATGCACCCGATGCCCCTGGTTGCCCAGGAAATCGACGAACCAGCGCCCCATCGCCCCGCACCCTCCCAGCACGGCGATGTCTTCCGCCGCGCCAGCATAGTCGGAGTAGGACAACCGCTCCTGCTCGTCGCGCGAGGTGGCAATGAGCACGCGCATCAACGCCCGGACCGGCCCCGGCGGCAAGCCGCAACGCCGGGCGTGGTCGGCGGCGCGGTCCAGTACCTGACGTTCGACGTTCCAGTCACGCAGCGGAATGCCGGCGGCCTTCTTCTCCTGACCGATCTGCCGCGCCGTTTCCATCCGGTCGGCGACCAGCGCCAGAATCCGCGCGTCGATCTCGCGCATGCGCGCCCGCAGCTCGTCCAGCCGGCTCACGACAGCGCCCCCAGCAACTCGGCCAGGCGCCGCCCCGGATCCTCCGCCCGCATCAGCGCCTCGCCCACGAGCATCGCGTCGAACCCCGCGGCCGAAACACGCAAGACGTCCTCCGGGGTGTGAATCCCGCTCTCCGCGACCGCGATGCAATCACCCGGTATCCGCGAGCGCAGCCGCAACGCCCGCTCCAGATCGACCTCGAACGTGTCCAGATCGCGGCTGTTGATGCCGATGATCCGCGCCCCCTGCGCCACCGCCCGCCCTACCTCCACCTCGTCGTGCGTTTCGACCAACGCGGCGAGTCCCAGCTCCGCGGCCACACCCAGCATCCGCGAAAGCTCCTCGTCCGAGAGGATGCGCGCGATGAGCAGAATCGCATCCGCCCCGAGCCGGCGCGCTTCGTGAATCTGGTACTCGTCGATCGTGAAATCCTTGCGCAACACCGGCACGGCGACCGCGTCGCGGACGCGTCGCAGGTCTTCGTCGCAGCCGCCGAAAAACTCCGCATCGGTCAGCACCGAGATTGCCGCCGCCCCGTGCTGCGCGTAGTCACGCGCGACGGCGGCGGGATCGAGCCCGGCCCGCAGCGTCCCCCGCGAAGGGGATCGCCGTTTGATCTCGCAAATCGCGGCCACCCCCGGCCCGCGCAACGCCCCGGCAAAATCGCGCGGCGGCCCGCCGCCGCACACCGCGTCCATCGGCCGACCGCGCCGGCGCTGCGCCACTTCCTGTCGTTTCCGAGCAACGATTCGATCCAGTATGTTCATGCCCAGTTTCGCATCCAATCCGTTCGGCGGTCGGCGTATCGCCTCGTCAGGCCGCATGCCATCGTATGTATCGCCCATTGTACGGCCGGGGGATTAGCGGGGCAGGAAAAACCCCAGCGGCTCAGCCGGTTGCCTCCAGCTATCGGCGCGTGACAATACGCCGCCGGCGGTCGCCGAACCTATCGGCGCCGCGGCCCCAGGAGCGTGACGCATGACCAGGCAAGTGACGGCGATTCCCGTGCACGAGGCGTCGGTCGAGGCCTTGGCCGACAAGACGGTGGCCGTACTCGGGTTCGGCGCGCAAGGCTCGGCGCACGCGCTGAACCTGCGTGACTCGGGCTGCCGCGTGATCGTGGCCCAGCGGCCCGGACCACGACACGCCCAGGCGCTGGCGGCGGGCTTCGAGCCGTGCGCTGTGCGGGAGGCCACCGAGCGGGCCGACCTGCTCATCTTCGGCTTACCCGACGACACCGCCGGCGAAATCTACGCCACCGACATCGCCCCCCACCTCCGGGCCGGCCAGACGCTCGGTTTTCTCCACGGTTTCGCCATCCATTACCGGCTGATCGAGCCTCCGCCCGAAGTGGATGTCGTGCTCGTCGCGCCCAAGGCCCAGGGCCGTGGCGTCCGGTCGGAGTTCCTCGCCGGCCGCGGGGTGCTCGCGCTCGTCGCGATCGCGCAGGACGCTACCGGCTCCGCAAAGGCAACCGCTCTCGGCTGGGCCGCCGGCATCGGCTCGAACCGCGCCGGCCTACTCGAAACCACCTTCGCCGACGAAACCGAAACGGACCTGTTCGGCGAGCAGGCGGTGCTCTGCGGGGGACTGTCGGCGTTGATCCGGGCCGGGTTCGATACGCTCGTCGAGGCCGGCTACCCGCCCGAACTGGCCTACTTCGAGTGCTGCCACGAGGTCAAACTACTCGCCGACTTGATCTGCGAAGGCGGCATCACCTACATGCGCGAGCGAATCTCCAGCACCGCCCGCTACGGCGACCTCACCCGCGGACCACGCGTCGTCGATGACACCACCCGCCAGCACATGCGCACCATTCTCGCGGAAATCCGCTCCGGGAAGTTCGCCCGCGAGTTCCTCGAAGACACCCGCGCCGGCGCCCCCCGCAGCCGCACCCTGCTCGAACGTGATCGACACCATCCGCTCGAATCCGTCGGCCGCACGCTCCGCGCGCTGATGCGCGGCGGCTGACGCGCGACGACCCGCGTCGCGCAAGCCCTATCGCACCGTCCGATACACCCGCCGACCGAGCGCCGTATACCGGCACAGCACTTCGTGCGGGCGAACGCCCTGCGTCTGGGCCAGCCGGGTTTCGGTCAGTGCCCCCCCCAGC